>NZ_JBGRUO010000016.1:0-114214 GCF_041537905.1 Ruegeria jejuensis
ATTGAGATCATGTTCGGACGCCTGAAGGATTGGCGGCGCGTCGCCACCCGATATGACAGATGCCCAAAGGTATTCCTCTCGGCCATCGCTCTCGCTGCTACAGTCCTATTCTGGCTGTAAATCAATGAGTCTGGAGCCTAGAAGGGGAGCCGGTTTCAGACGCAGAGGTGGCAGACGTGCTCCGCAACCTCGCGACGGCTCCGCTTGGGATTGAGGATGACGATTTTCGGATTTCACTCGCCGGTGCGCAGGAGAAGACTGCGCTTCTGAGAAAAGACGGCGATTGGATCAGGCCCGTGGGCATGACTCCGACAACCCACATCCTGAAAACGCAGCTTGGGGAGCTGCCGAACGGGATCAATCTGTCCGATAGCGTCGAGAACGAGTTCCTTTGCATAGCGTTCTGCAAAGCCATGGGGCTGGAAGTGGCTGAGGTCGAGATCGTCGATTTCGAGGACGTGCGCTCGCTGGTGGTGACGCGCTTCGACCGGCGCTGGTCGCGCGACGGCAGGCTGATCCGCCTGCCTCAAGAGGATTTCTGTCAGGCGCTTGGCTACCCGCCGAGTCAAAAGTACCAAATGGATGGCGGGCCAGGCATCGCTGAAGGTATGAAGCTTTTGTCGGCCAGCGACGCCCCAAACAATGACCGTCTCACATTCTTCAAAGCTCAGGTCGTCTTCTGGCTTCTTGGGGCGACGGATGGCCATGCAAAGAACTTTAGCATCGCCTTACGTCCGGGCGGCGGGTTCCGAATTATCCCGCTCTATGACGTTCTCACAGCGCAGAAGGCTGTGGCAGACGGGCAAATCCGCCACAATCGGATGCGCCTTGCAATGTGCGTCGGCGATCAGAACCACTATCGGATTAATGAGGTGGTCAAGCGCCACTTCCTTGAGACGACCAAAGCCGTTGGGCTGGGGGGTGACTTGGTTGAAAATGCAATTGGTGATCTTCTAGGCCGGGTTCCGACTGCAAAAGCGGATGCAGAGCGTGCTCTCCCAGTGGACTTTCCGGGTGAACTACTGGCTTGCACCTGGGAGGGAATTGATGCCCGTGTAGCGTCCCTTACAGCTTAATCGGAAATTACATCCGAGATAGCCGAAACGGCAGCTTTCGGATCAGCTTTCAGGGCATGAAACCACTCAACGAACTCGACGACATCTAGCCGTCGCTCAGATGCCTTGTCTGCCAAGAACATGATGATCTGCTTGCGCGTCGCACTCCTAAACTTCCGCTCCGCACACGCATTCGCCACACGCCAGCTCATGAGAACGCCCCAAAAGCCGCACGGACGTGCGATTTTTGTACAGGTTTTGTACGAGATTTCGGTCGTTTTCGGAGGATTCGCCGGAAAACGAAACGGGAGTTTCTGCACGCTTCTGCATAACCCCTTGCAAATAAGACATATTTTTCAGGAAGTTTTGGCGACCCCGGCAGGATTCGAACCTGCAACCTGCCCCTTAGGAGGGGGCTGCTCTATCCAGTTGAGCCACGGGGCCGTGGGGATTGTCTAGACGGGATTTGAGCACTTGTCATCGGCGGTTTGTCAGGTTTTGCATCTTCCGTGAATGGGCTACACCATCAGATGTTGCTCAGAGTGTCAGCATGCGCCCGCAGTGCCGCTGGGCGGCACCCCAAACGTTGGGTTGGGGCTGATCATCTTTGGGCACGGGGCATCGTCATTCCCCCTTGCCACCCCTCGCACACACCTGTATAGCGCGCGGGTTCTCATCAAGAACATTGAGGCGGGGTGATTCCCGCCTTTTGGGTTCGATGAGGGTGGGCGATGGGCGCCTGTCCTCCTCTCAACTCCAACGCCTGAAGATAAAGGCTGTTAGAATGCAAAGCCAAAATATCCGTATTCGGCTCAAGGCATTTGACTATCGCGTCCTGGATGCCAGCACGCAAGAGATCGTCAACACTGCCAAGCGGACCGGTGCGCAAGTGCGTGGCCCGATCCCTCTGCCGAACAAAATCGAGAAGTTCACGGTTCTCCGTGGTCCTCACGTCGACAAGAAATCCCGCGATCAGTTCGAGATCCGCACGCATAAGCGTCTGCTCGACATCGTAGATCCGACCCCCCAGACCGTGGACGCGCTGATGAAGCTCGACCTCGCCGCTGGTGTGGATGTCGAGATCAAGCTGCAATCGTAATCGGAGGGTATGAGAATGCGTTCCGGTATTATCGCAAAGAAAGTCGGCATGACCCGGCTGTTCCAGGAAGACGGCAAGCAGATCCCTGTGACCGTTCTTCAGCTGGACGGCCTGCAGGTTGTTGCCCAGCGGACCACCGAAAAAGACGGCTATACCGCCGTTCAGCTTGGTGCAGGTTCGCCCAAGGTCAAGCGTGTCTCCAAGGCGATGCGCGGCCACTACGCGGCCTCCAAGGTTGAGCCCAAGCGCAAGCTGGTCGAGTTCCGCGTGGAAGAAGACGGGCTGATCGACGTTGGTGCCGAAATCTCGGCCGAACACTTCCTGGAAGGTCAGAAAGTGGACGTGACCGGCACCTCGATCGGTAAAGGTTTCGCCGGTGCCATGAAGCGGCACAATTTCGGCGGCCTGCGCGCCTCGCACGGTGTGTCGATCTCGCACCGTTCGCACGGCTCGACTGGTCAGTGTCAGGACCCTGGCAAGGTGTTCAAGGGCAAGAAGATGGCCGGTCACATGGGTGCTGCCCGTGTCACCACCCAGAACCTCGAAGTCGTCAAAACCGATGCCGATCGTGGCCTGCTCATGATCAAAGGCGCGGTTCCGGGTTCGAAAGGTGGCTGGGTCACCGTCAAGGACGCCGTGAAAAAGAAAGCGCCCGAAGGTCTGCCCTTCCCGGCTGCGATCAAATCGGCTGCAACCGAAGCACCTGCGGAAGAAGCACCCGCGGAAGGTGGTGAAGCATGAAACTTGATGTGATCAAACTCGACGGCGGCAAGGCCGGCAACATCGAGCTGGATGCGGACCTGTTTGGTCTGGAGCCGCGCGCGGACATCCTGCACCGTGTGGTCCGTTGGCAGCGCAACAACGCGCAGGCTGGCACCCACAAGGTCAAGACCCGCTCGGAAACCAGCTACTCGACCAAGAAGATCTATCGCCAGAAGGGCACCGGTGGCGCACGCCATGGTGACCGCAACGCGCCGATCTTCCGCAAGGGTGGTATCTACAAGGGTCCGACGCCGCGTTCGCACGGCCACGACCTGCCCAAGAAGTTCCGCAAGCTGGGTCTGAAGCACGCTCTGTCCGCCAAGGCGAAAGCCGGTGAACTGGTCGTGATCGAAGACGCTGCCGCCGAGGGCAAGACCGGGGCTCTGGCCAAACAGGTTGCAAACCTGGGCTGGAAGCGCGCGTTGGTCATCGACGGGGCAACCGTGAACGAAGGGTTCCTGAAGGCGTCGCGCAACATCGAAGGTCTGGATATCCTGCCGTCGATGGGTGCAAACGTTTATGACATCCTGCGCCGTGACACGCTGGTGCTCACCAAAGCGGGTGTCGAAGCACTGGAGGCTCGTCTGAAATGAGCGCGAAAGCAGAACATTACGACGTGATCCGCAAGCCGGTCATCACCGAGAAATCGACCATGGCGTCCGAAAACGGCGCGGTTGTTTTTGAAGTGGCGATCGACAGCAACAAGCCGCAGATCAAGGAAGCCGTTGAGGCGCTCTTTGGTGTGAAGGTCAAGGCGGTGAACACCACCGTGACCAAAGGCAAGGTCAAGCGGTTCCGCGGCCAGCTGGGCAAGCGGAAAGACGTCAAGAAAGCCTATGTGACCCTCGAAGAGGGTAACACCATCGACGTGTCCACCGGTCTCTGACCCAAACGTCTTTGGCAAGAAAAGCAGGCCCTCGCGAAAGCGGGGGCCTATTTTTTTTATTCTGACCAGCTATTGCTTAGAGTCCTCGGTTTGAAGTTGGCCCATGCGCTCGACCATTGGCGCATCAAGCTCCTGACGCTGACTGACGACAGGCTGACCGATGCTCGGCGTGCGTTGGCCGAGCAAAAAAAGGCTCTAATGCTGGGCTTTTTGCGTGATCTTGCCACTGAGGTCGACAGCGCGATACACGAAAACTGCGGTTAGTCCCAAGCAGGATCGACACTGCCGAGGTTCGAAGCGGGACGATTCCAGCGCATCGGCGTGCCCGCGACATGGATTGCCGGGCGCAACCGATTGGCCGGTCCCCATGGCGTATGTTCGGTCTGGTCCGAGAAGTCAGCCTTCACCGGTCCGGCTAGGTCGCTCCCTCTCGTCTCATCAAGCGAAACCAGCAATTCCGCAGTGCGGGCGAGCGACAGATGCGCGGTTCCGACCTCGCGTTGCGCCAGAGCGTGTTTAAGCCCCGTGATAACCGAGGCCGCCATCAGATACCCCGTCGCATGATCAAGGGCCTGTACCGGCAGCGGATGCGGGCGGTCGGTCCCGGCCCAGCGCGATCCGGCCTCCGCAATCCCGCTGCTCATCTGCACCAGCGAATCAAACCCGCGCCGTGCGGCCCAGGGTCCGGCCCAGCCGTAGGCATCGAGGCAGACCTCGATCAGATTCGGCGCAAGCGCTGCACGGCGCGCGGGGGGCAGGATCGTATCCAGCGCGCCGGGACGGTAGCCGTGGACAAGCACATCCGCCCTTCCGATCAGAGTCTCGAACCGTGAGAGCCCTTCCGTGGATTTCAAGTCCAGCCGACTGCACCTCTTGCCCAGCGTCACGTCGGGCACAACGCCGGGCTCTTGCCAATCCAGCGGGTCCACGCGCAGCACGTCGGCACCAAAGCCTGCCAACGTGCGCGTAGAAATCGGGCCAGCCAGCACCCGGGTAAGGTCGAGAACCCGCAATCCCGTCAGGGGACGGTCGTTCGTGGGCCGCCTGTCGCGACACTCCCCTGACCGTCGCACCCAGCGCACCAGAGGTTCGGCAGCAACCGCCTGGCCCTGCGGATGTGCCCGCCAATCTGCGCGGCTACGCATGGCGGCGGCGGCGCCACCGGCGGCCACGATCTCTGCTTCGAGCTTGTCTTTTGTCCATCCGGCGACGGCATCGGCAACGCAATCTCTTTCGGGTCTGCACGCCAAAACCGACAAGGCTGCCGCCCGATGATGGGGGGCGTTGGTGTGCAGCCTGATCCACCCGTCCTGCGCCGGGTAGTCGCCCGCGACCGCGTCCCAGAGCGGCGGTACAGACCAACCCTTGGGCTGGATCGATCCCTGAAACCAGAGCGAGGCCAGCCGCCGATCCACTGTTACCCTTGGCCTTGGTCCCAGGCCAAGCGTCACGATCAGATCGGCCATGGCCGAGCCCACAGCACCCATCGACAGCGCTGCCAACTCGCTGACGGCAAAACAGGACCGCCAAGTCGCATCACCTGAGACATCAAACTGCAGTGCTCCGAAGTTGGAAAGCTCAGCCTTTGTCATCGAATACGTCCTTATGGAGATCGCGTAGTGCCTTTTTCTGCACCTTGCCCATTGTGTTGCGCGGCAACGCTTCGGCAAGGATGACACGCTTTGGTTGTTTGAAATTCGCAAGCTGTCCTTCCAGTGCCAACGTGACACTATCAGGCTCTAAATTGGAGTTTTCACACACAACAACGGCAACAACCCCTTCTCCAAAATCTGGATGAGGAACGCCGATGACAGCGCTTTCCAACACGCCGGGCAGGTCGTCAATCAGGCTTTCCACCTCTTTGGGATAGACATTCAAACCACCGGTGATGATCAGATCCTTTTCCCGGCCGACGATCGAGATATAGCCGTCCGCATCCCTCCGGGCCAGGTCACCGGTGATGAACCAGCCGTCAGCGCGCAGTTCTTCGGCGGTTTTTTCCGGCATCTGCCAATAGCCCTGAAACACGTTGGGGCCGCGCACCTCAAGCTCGCCGATCTCTTCGACCGGAACCTCAGCGCCGTCTTTCATGATCCGCGCCTCGATGCCGGGCAACGGGAAGCCGACAGTGCCCGCGCGGCGTTCGCCCTCATAGGGGTTCGAAGTGCTCATGTTGGTCTCGGTCATGCCGTAACGTTCCAGAATGCGATGACCCGTCCGTGCCTCCCATTGCTCATGCGTGTCCACCAGCAGCGGCGCTGAGCCTGAGATGAAGAGCCTTATATTCGAGGTCTGCGCCCGCGTCAGGCGTGGATCGTCCAGCAGACGGGTATAGAAAGTTGGCACCCCCATCATCGCCGTCGCCCCCGGCATCGCGTCGAGGATCGCGTCCGCGTCGAAGCCCGGCAGAAACACAACCTGCGCCCCGGCAAGGAGCGCTACATTGGTGGCGACAAACAGCCCGTGGGTGTGAAAGATGGGTAGGGCGTGGATCAGCACATCCTTGGGCGTGAAGCGCCAATAATCTCGCAAAACCTCTGAATTAGAGACGAGATTCGCGTGACTCAGCATGGCGCCCTTGGATCGGCCCGTCGTGCCCGAGGTATAAAGGATCGCCGCCAGATCGCCGGGCGCCCGAGGCACCGGATCAAACCCGCCCTGACCATCCGCGAGGCTTCGCAGCGTTCCCTCACCAGCCGAATCCAGAGTATGGACGCATGCGTCCCCCGCAATGGCGTCGATCTCGGCCTTGCGGGCGGGATCGCAGACGACAAGTGCCGGTGCTGCATCGCCGACGAAATACCCCACCTCGGCCCCTGTATAAGCAGTGTTCAAAGGGAGAAACACCGCCCCCGCCATGACCGTTCCTAGATAGAGCTCGATCGCCTCGATAGTCTTGGTCACCTGCACCGCAACGCGGTCACCCGGCTCTACGCCAAGCGCGACAAGGGCTGCCGCCATCCGCTCTGCCCCGGCAAAAAGCGTCCCGAAACTTACATCTTCACCACCCGGAACCATCGCAAATACATTCGCGCCACGCCCGGCGCTCGCCGCGCGAAGGGCAGATATCAGATGGTTCTCAGCGCTCATGGCCGCCTCCTTTGATGACTCTGGCGCAGAGTTGCGGAAGCGGTCGGGAAAAATCAAGCAATTGATCTTTTTCATCCAAAGGCGCAGTGTCCGGCCCATGGCGACATCCTTAACATCGCATCGACCGCTACTGGCGGTCGGTCTGAAAACCAACGCGATCTTTCTGTTCACGCTGCTTGCTGCGCTGATCAAATCGCTGGATGGCGAGATTCCGCCCGGACAGGCCGTGTTCTTTCGGTCCTTCTGTGCGATCCCGGTGATCGTCATCTGGCTGATCCTGAAGGGGGAGCTGCGCCACGGGCTGATCGCCCGAAACCCGATGGGCCATTTCTGGCGCGGGGTGCTGGGCACCACGGCGATGGGGCTGACGTTTACCGGGCTGGCGCTGATCCCGCTGCCGGAGGCAACCGCCATAGGTTATGCAACGCCGATCTTCACCATCATCCTGGCCGCAATCATGCTGGGCGAGCGGGTCAGGCTGATCCGGATCTCTGCGGTTGCGATCGGGCTGCTTGGGGTGTTGATCATGATCTGGCCCCGCTTGGGTGGTGGCGGAACGCTGCAGGATACCGCGACGATTGGCGCGCTGCTGATCCTTACCGCGACCTGCGCACGCTCCTTCGTACAGATCCATATTCGACAATTGGTGGCGACCGATCACACAGCTGCAATAGCGTTCTATTTCTCGGTCACAGCCTCGCTTCTGTCACTGATCACGTGGTTCTTTGGCTGGGTGGTTCCGGACCCCGAGCAACTGGCAAAGCTGATCGCCGCCGGGCTGATCGGCGGGGTTGCACAGATATTGGTGACCTCTTCCTATCGCTTCGGTCCAGCCTCGATGCTGGCACCGATCGACTATGCCTCGATGCTGTTTGCGGTTCTGATCGGCTATGTCTGGTTCGGGGAATGGCCCACGAGCGTCATCCTGATCGGCGCGGCTCTGGTCATTGCGGGCAATATTGTTGTGGTCTGGCGCGAACACCAGCTGGGGCTGGAGCGCAGCAAGACGCGGGCTCTGCGGCTACCGAAAAACTGAGCTTTACCTTTCGCGCCTGCGCAATAGGGTGGCGCAACCGACATGCGAGGACCGATCATGACAGACGCCCAAGACCACAAGAAAAAGATGAAAGAGGTGCAGGCCAAGCACCGCGCCAAAGTGTCCGAGGCACAGGACCCGGGCCGGGGTCTGGTGCTTGTGCATACCGGCAAGGGCAAGGGCAAATCCTCGTCCGCCTTCGGGGTGGTGATCCGCGCGCTGGGCTGGGGCCAGAAGGTGGCCGTGGTTCAATTCATCAAGGGCAAATGGAAGACCGGCGAACGCCGCTTTTTTGAGGAGCATGGCGGCGTCACATGGCACACGATGGGCGAAGGGTTCACCTGGGACACGCAGGATCGCGACCGCGATATTGCCGCCGCCAAGTCAGCCTTCGGCAAGGCCTGCGACCTGATGGCAAGCGGCGACTATGATCTGGTGGTGTTGGACGAAATCAACATCGCGCTGCGGTATGAATACCTGAGCGCTGACGAGGTTGTGGCCGGGCTGGAGGGGCGCTCGGACAAGACCGGCGTTATCCTGACCGGCCGCGATGCTCCGCAAGCGCTGTGCGATTATGCCGATCTGGTCACCGAAATGACCGAGGTAAAGCACCCGTTCCAGGCCGGGATCAAAGCCCAGCGCGGCGTCGATTTCTGATTGCTCAAGATGAGCATGTGGCTAGATCGCTGATTGCGCAGCTCCGGTCCAGTGCGCCGGGGTGCATTGGACCGGACCTAAAAATCCAACGCGCGCCGGTCAGGCGCGCACGAGTTGTTCGTAGGCTTCGGCGATGTCGCGGGTCAGCTCACCCACTTCGAACCTGTAGGGTCCGATTTCGCCCACCGGAGTGACCTCTGCGGCGGTGCCGGTCAGCCAGCATTGTTCGAACCCTGACATTTCTTCCGGCAGGATATGGCGTTCATGCACCGGGATCTGACGGTCCTTCAGCATCTGGATCACCGTCTGCCGGGTGATGCCGTTCAGGAAGCAATCGGGCTTGGGCGTATGCACTTCGCCATCCTTGACGAAGAACACGTTGGCCCCGGTCGCCTCGGCCACATAACCGCGGTAATCCATGAACAGTGCGTCAGAGCATCCCTTGGCCTCGGCCTTGTGCTTGGAGATGGTGCAGATCATGTAAAGCCCCGCCGCCTTGGCATGGACCGGAATGGTTTCCGGGCTGGGCCGCTTCCATTCGGCGATGTCCAGCTTGGCGCCCTGCATCTTGGCGTCGCCATAGTAAGCGCCCCAGGGCCAGACCGCGACCGCCATATGCACCGGGTTACGGGCCGAGGCCACGCCCATATCCTCGCCCGAGCCGCGCCAGACCACGGCGCGCACATAGGCGTCTTCCAGCCCGCTGGCCTTCAGCGCCTCGGCCTTTGCCGCCTCGATATCGTCGACGGACCATTCCATCGGCATATCCAGCGCCTGTGCCGAGGCAATCAGGCGCTCGGAATGCTCGCGACTCTTAAATATCTTGCCATTATAGGCGCGTTCCCCTTCGAACACAGACGAGGCGTAGTGCATCGCGTGCGACAGAATGTGCACCTTTGCATCTCGCCAGTCGGTCAGTTCGCCATCCATCCAAATCACGCCGTCGCGATCATCATATCCCGCCATGGGGTGCCTCCCGAAAAGGACTGATTTACAAAAAGTTGCGCAACCTAGGGCCGAAATGGACATAAAGTTGCGCCAAAACTGCGACTCGATACCGCTTTGCTCTTGGAATGTCAACAAGACTGACATAAACTGCCTGAAATCAACCGGGAGGCCTCTGATGTCGGACGCGCGCAGCGCCCCTGTCTATGGCGGCGAAAGCCTGTTGTTCCTGACCGACGAGCAATTGCGGCAGGGGATCGAGGCGATGTTCTTTGCCTATCGCGGCTTTACCGCTGATCCCGACCGGATTCTGGCCGAAATGGCCTATGGCCGCGCCCATCACCGGGCGATCCATTTCATCAACCGCGCGCCGGGCACCACCGTCAACAACCTGCTGAGCATTCTTGGCGTCACCAAGCAGTCTCTTAATCGTGTGTTGCGCACGCTGATCGCGGATGGTCTGGTGGAAAGCCGCGTCGGCACGGTGGACAAGCGCGAGCGGCATCTGTTCCTGACCGATGCGGGCCGCGCGCTGGAGACCAAATTGTCCGATGCCCAGCGGGCGCGGATGCGGGCGGCTTACAAGGATGCTGGCCCTGAGGCGGTCGCAGGGTTTAAACAGGTGCTTGAGGCAATGATGGATACCAGCATGCAACGCGCCTACCGAAACCTGAAGGACGGACCCACATGAGCGATCTGGACGCGCATCTGCTGATCGTTGATGATGATGAACGCATCCGCGATCTGCTCAAGAAATTTCTGATGCGCAACGGGTTCCTGGTCACCGCCGCGCGCGATGCCGCCCATGCGCGGCGGGTGCTGTCGGGGCTCGATTTCGATCTGATCGTGCTGGATGTGATGATGCCGGGCGAGGATGGCGTCAGCCTGACCCGCAGCCTGCGCGAAACCCACGCCACACCAATCCTGCTGCTGACCGCACGTGGCGAGACCGAACACCGCATCGCCGGGCTTGAGGCCGGGGCTGACGATTATCTGGCCAAACCGTTCGAGCCCAAAGAATTGCTGCTGAGGATCAGCGCGATCCTGCGACGCATGCCGGAAACCCCCGCCGAAGATACCGCGCCCAAGATTCTGCATCTGGGCCCGATCCGCTATGACATCGAGCGCGGCGAGATGTGGCAGGGCGAGGATCTGGTGCGCTTGACCGCCACCGAAAGCCAGTTGATGAAGATTTTTTCAGCGCAACCCGGTGAGGCGGTGAGCCGCACGAAATTGGTCGAGGATCTGGGTCGTGACCGGGGCCAGGCACAGGAACGTGCGGTGGATGTACAGATCACCCGATTGCGCCGAAAAATAGAGCCTAATCCGAAGCAGCCGCGCTATTTGCAGACAGTGCGCGGCGCTGGTTATATGCTGGCGCCGGATTGATCGATGCCGCTGCGCGGCAGTTCTATGCCCTCGGCGAGGATGTTTATAGACAGATAAAGAACGGACCCCGATGAAGACCGCCCTGCTGACCCATGCCGACTGTCTTGCCCATGTGACGCCCACCGGGCATCCCGAACGGGTAGCGCGGCTGGAACATATCCTGCACGCGCTGGAGCCGCTTGAGCTGCAAAGGGTGACCGCACCCATGGCGGCGGATGATGACTTACTGCGCATTCATCCGGCCGACTACATCAACCAGATCCGAGGTGACCGCCCTACAGAAGGCTTCGCACAGATTGACGGAGACACCTTCCTGTCGCCCGGTTCGGTGGACGCCGCCTATCGCGCAGCGGGTGCAGTCACGCGCGCTGTTGATCTGGTGCTGACCGGGGACGCAGAAAACGCCTTTTGCGCCATCCGCCCGCCCGGCCATCACGCCGAAAAAGATACGGCAATGGGCTTCTGCCTGTTTGGAAATGCGGCGCTGGCGGCCAAACACGCGCTGGATCATCATGGGCTGTCACGCGTCGCAGTGGTGGATTTCGACGTGCATCACGGCAATGGCACGCAGGATCTGCTGTGGGACGAGCGCCGCGCATTGGTGATCACGTCACAGCAGATGCCGCTTTGGCCCGGCTCGGGTCGCCCCGATGAAACCGGCGATTTCGACACGATCGTCAACATACCGCTTGGCCCCGGCAGCGGCGGGGGTGAGATGCGGGAGGGCTATGAGCGGCTGGCCTTCCCACGCCTGCGCGCGTTCAAGCCCGAGCTGATCATCATCTCGGCAGGCTTTGATGCACATCAGGACGACCCGCTGGCCTCGCTCAACTGGGCAACCGCAGATTTCGCCTGGCTGACACGCGAGATCTGCACCCTTGCCGCAGAGCTTTGCGAGGGCCGTATCGTCTCGACTCTGGAAGGCGGATATGATCTGAACGCGCTGGCCGCCTCGACCAAGGCGCATGTGGAAGAACTGATAAAGGCAGCACAATGACCGACACGCCCGTGGACCAGATGAGCTTTGAACAGGCGATGAAAGAGCTGGAAAGTGTTGTCAGCCAGTTGGAACGTGGCGATGTCGCTCTGGATCAGTCGATCACGCTGTATGAACGGGGTGCCTTGCTCAAGAAACGCTGCGAAGATGAGCTGAAGCGTGCCGAAGAGAAAGTTGCCGCCATCACCTTGGATGGCGACGGCACGCCAACCGGAACGAAACCCGTCGAAGGCATGTGATGTTCCGCGACCAGCTGGCGAAAGACGCGGCGCGGATACAGGATCAATTTGACCTGGTTCTGGCCGCTTACGACACCCTGCCCGTTACACAGGCGATGGCCTACGCCACACGGGGCGGCAAACGGCTGCGTGGGTTTCTGGTGCTGGAAAGCGCCCGGCTGTTGGCAGTCGATCCAGCCTGCGCGATATGGCCCGCCACCGCGATTGAAGCGCTGCACGCCTATAGCCTTGTCCATGATGACTTGCCCTGCATGGATGACGATGATTTGCGGCGCGGACGGCCCACTGTACATGTGAAATGGGATGAGGCCACCGCCGTTCTTGCTGGCGATGCCTTGCAAACGCTTGCCTTTGATCTGGTGGCGCGGCCGGAGATAGGGCCGGCTGAGACGCGAATTTCCCTTGTTCAGAGCCTATCCGAGGCCAGCGGCGCCAAGGGCATGGTGCTGGGACAGGCGCTGGATATCGCGGCCGAGGCCGCGCCGGTGCCGCTCAATCTGGAGCAGATCACGCGCCTGCAGGCGGGCAAGACCGGGGCATTGATCGAGTGGTCGGCCAGTGTGGGCGCGATCATGGCGGGATCCGACCCTGCTCCACTGCGCCAATATGCCCGTGCGCTTGGGCTTGCTTTTCAGATCGCTGACGACATTCTGGATGTTGAGGGGGATGCCGAAAAAGCAGGCAAGCGGCTGAACAAGGACGACGCGGCAGGCAAAGCGACCTTTGTCTCGCTGCTGGGTCTGGATCAGGCCAGATCGCGCGCGGTTGAGCTGGTCGAAGAGGCCAACGCCGCGTTAGACGGCTATGGATTTGCCGCCGAGACCTTGAAGCAGGCCGCGCGCTTCGTTATTGCCCGCGACAGCTAATCCGCGCTTGGAGGCGCCATGTCTGACCGCCCGAACACGCCCCTGCTGGATCTTGTGAACCGCCCTGCGGATCTCAAGCGGTTCAGCGATACGCAGCTGACGCAACTTGCCTCAGAGCTTCGGTCCGAGACCATCTCGGCGGTTTCGGTGACCGGCGGGCATCTGGGCGCGGGCCTTGGCGTGGTGGAACTGACCGTGGCGCTGCATGCGGTTTTCGACACGCCGCGCGACAAGATCATCTGGGATGTGGGCCACCAATGTTACCCGCACAAGATCCTGACCGAACGCCGCGACCGCATCCGCACCCTGCGGATGAAAGACGGGCTGAGCGGGTTCACCAAACGCAGCGAAAGCCCTTATGACCCGTTTGGCGCGGCCCATAGCTCTACTTCGATCAGTGCCGCATTGGGTTTTGCCGTGGCCCGCGATCTGGGTGGCGTGACGCCCGAAGGGCTGGGCGATGCCATTGCCGTCATCGGCGACGGGTCGATGTCGGCGGGCATGGCCTTTGAGGCGATGAACAATGCGGGCCATCTGAAAAAGCGCCTGATCGTCATCCTGAACGACAATGAGATGAGCATCGCGCCCCCGACCGGGGCGCTCTCCAGCTATCTCTCGCGGCTCTACACCGAGGAACCGTTCCAGGATCTGAAAGCCGCCGCCAAAGGCGCGGTGTCGCTGTTGCCCGAACCCTTCCGCGAAGGGGCAAAGCGCGCCAAGGACATGCTGAAAGGCATGGCCATGGGCGGCACCATGTTCGAAGAGCTGGGCTTTTCCTATATCGGCCCCATCGATGGTCATGACATGGACCAGTTGCTGCCGGTTCTGCGCATGGTCAAGGCACGCGCCACCGGGCCGATCCTGATCCATGCGCTGACCAAGAAGGGCAAGGGCTATGCCCCCGCCGAGGCGGCCCGCGACAAGGGTCACGCCACCGCGAAATTCGATGTGGTCACCGGCGAGCAGAAAAAAGCGCCCTCGAACGCGCCCAGCTATACCTCGGTCTTTGGCAAAACGCTGGTCGAAGAGGCCGGGCGTGATGACAAGATCGTGGCGGTCACGGCCGCGATGCCCGATGGCACCGGACTGAACCTGTTTGCAGAGCGCTATCCATCCCGTTGTTTCGATGTTGGTATCGCGGAACAGCATGGCGTGACCTTCTCTGCCGCCTTGGCCGCCGGCGGGATGAAGCCGTTCTGTACGATGTACTCGACCTTCCTGCAGCGCGGCTATGATCAGGTTGTGCATGACGTGGCGATTCAGCGCCTGCCCGTGCGGTTTGCCATTGATCGCGCAGGACTCGTGGGGGCCGATGGCGCCACCCATGCGGGCAGTTTCGACATTGCCTATATGGCCAACCTGCCCGGCATGGTGGTCATGGCCGCCGCTGACGAGGCCGAGCTGATGCATATGGTGGCCACTGCCGCCGCCCATGATGACGGCCCGATCGCGTTCCGCTATCCGCGCGGCGAGGGAGTCGGCGTTGACCTGCCCGAACGCGGCGAGGTGCTGGAAATCGGCAAAGGCCGGATGATCCAGACCGGCTCGCGTGTGGCGCTGCTGTCGTTTGGCACCCGCCTGTCAGAGGTTCAGAAAGCCGCCGAAGCGCTGGAGGCGCGCGGCATCCGCCCCACAATCGCCGATGCCCGCTTCGCCAAACCGCTGGACCGGGAGCTGATCCTGGACCTGACCGCGGGTCACGAGGCGCTGATCACCATCGAAGAAGGCGCCGTTGGCGGTTTCGGCAGCCATGTGGCGCAGCTTCTGGCAGAAGAGGGTGTTTTCGACACGGGGCTGAAGTACCGCTCAATGGTGCTGCCCGACATCTTTATCGACCAGTCCAGCCCTGCGGATATGTACAGCACCGCCGCCATGAACGCCGAACAGATCGAGGCCAAGGTGCTGGACGTTCTGGGCGTCGCGACGATCGGCGAGCAGCGGGCCTAGAACCCACCATCCGCCAGCGCGTTCAGGCCGACCCGGTAATCCGGGTAAAGAAGCGTTACGCCCAATTCCTCCTTGATGCGGTCATTCCGCACGCGCTTGTTCTCGGAATAGAAACTGCGCGCCATCGGGGTCAGATCGGCCTCGTCAAAGAACACGGCGGGCGGCAAGGGCAGGCCCTGCAACTCGGCCGCATAGGCGATCACGTCTTGCGGCGGCACCGGCTCGTCGTCGCAGACATTGTAAACCGCGCCCGGATCAGGTTGCGCCATCGAAGCCTGCAGCACCTGCGAGATATCATCCACATGGATGCGCGAAAAAACCTGCCCCGGCTTGATGATCCGCCGCAGCCCGCCCCGGCGCAGCTTGGAAAACGGCCCGCGCCCGGGCCCGTAAATGCCCGCCAGCCGGAAAATATGCAGCGGCAGATGCGGGATTGCCGCCCATTGCCGCTCTGCCGCCAGACGCCAGCGGCCCCGCTCTGCGGTGGGGGTGGGTGGCGTGGCCTCATCCACCCAGTCGCCGCCATGATCGCCATAAACAGCCGTTGTCGACAGATACCCGACCCATTCAAACTGCCCCGCCCGCGCGGTAATCTCATCGCCCAGAGCTCTTAGAACCGGATCGCCATCCGCCTTTGGCGCGATCGAGATCAGCAGATGGGTCACGCCCTCAAGATCAGGTACATCACCCGGCCAGAGCAGCGGTGTTGCGCCCTGCGCCTCGATTTCACTCAGCGCCTCTGGCGACCGGGTTGTCCCGATCATGGTCCAGCCTTGCGGTTTCAGGTCCCGCGCCAGCGCGCGCGCGGTATAGCCATGCCCGAAGGAAAATAGTGTCTTTGCCATGCGCCCTTGATGATCTGCGGGCGTCCGGGATGCAAGTAATTGGTATCTTTTCTTGATTCGAATCCCTCATCCGCCTTTCAATTGGGCATGACCCGCAAACCACCCGACCTGCACAGTGCCTATGCCCTGGAAACGCCCGACGACTCGCGGCGGCTATATGCGGAATGGGCGGATGAGTATGATCGGGCATTCGCGCAGACCGAGGATTATCAGCTGCATGTTCATACCGCCCGCGCCTTTGTGCGCGCTGGCGGTCAGGGGCCAGCCCTGGATGTTGGCGCAGGCACCGGGCTCTGCGGCGAGGTGCTGACCGATCTGGGTGTCGGGCCGCTTGATGCCACCGATATCAGCAGCGAAATGCTGGAGCGCGCGATGCGCAAGGACATCTACCGCGACGCAATCGAGGCCGATCTGAACGAAGGCGTCCCGGTTCCGCGCGACAGCTATTCCGGCATCGTCTCATCCGGCACATTCACCCATGGGCATGTGGGGCCAGACGCGCTGAACGAATTGCTGCGCATCGCACGACGTGGTGCGGTGTTCGCCCTGTCGATCAACGCCAAGCATTTCGCCGCCAAAGGCTTTGCCGACAAGCTGGACGCGCTTGTAGAAAACAACCGGATTGAGCATTTGTCACTGCCCGAACTCCGCATCTATGGCAACCTCGCAACCGGCGACAACAAGGATGACACCGCCTTCATCGCGGTGTTCGAGAAAGCCTGATCCTGCGTTTCGGGCCCGCCTCAGCGCCCCTTCCAGACCGGATCGCGCTTTTCGGCAAAGGCGCGCGCGCCTTCCATCTGATCCTCGGAGGCATAAAGCACATCGACGCTGCGCAATTGTCGCTGGGTGATCCGGTTCATGGCGTCCTGAAACTTTGAATCCTCGGCATCACGCACGATTTCCTTGATCGCGGCATAAACCAGTGGCGGGCCACTGGCGAGCAGCCGCGCCAGCTCCCAGGCGCGCTCCATCAATTGATCAGCGGAAACGATCTCATTGACCAACCCCCAGCGATGCGCCTCTTCGGCGTCGAACCAGCGCCCGGTCAGCAGCAGCTCCATCGCGATGTGATACGGAATGCGTTTGGGCAGTTTCACACTGGCCGCATCCGCAACGGTGCCCGAGCGAATCTCGGGCAAGGCAAAGCTCGCGTGATCCGCTGCAAGGATCATGTCAGCGCTCAGCGCCAGTTCCAGCCCGCCGCCGCAGGCAATGCCGTTGACCGCCGCGATCACCGGCTTGTTCATGCCGCGCAGCTCCTGCAATCCGCCAAAACCACCGACGCCATAATCACCATCCACCTCGTCACCATCGGCTGCCGCCTTCAAGTCCCATCCGGGACAGAAAAACTTCTCGCCCCCGCCGGTCAGGATGGCGACGCGCAACTCGGGGTCATCGCGGAAGTTGCGAAACACGTCGCCCATGATGCGGCTGGTGATCAGGTCAATCGCGTTGGCTTTGGGGCGGTCCAATGTGACCTCCAGGATCGGCCCGTCGCGGCGGGTCCTGATTGGCGTCTCAGTCATCATTTACTCCTTCTGCCGCAGCAATATATCCGCTGCTACCGCATCATCCGACGTGCAGATCAGCGGGTTGACCTCAATCTCTTCCAGATCGTCCTTATGGTGATGGACATAGTCACAAATTGCACGAATTGCCCTTATCAGAGCCCGTTTATCAGCACCCGTCTGCCGGCGATAGCCCGCGATCACGCGCCCGATCCGCAAGCTGTCCAACGCTGTCACAATCATCTCGTCACTTGCGGGCAGCAGCAGCGATGCGCTGTCCTGCAACAGCTCTGTCAAAACGCCCCCCGCGGCAAGGGTCAGGACAAAGCCATGTGCAGGATCACGCAGCACACCCACCAGCAGTTCTGCAACACCGCCGGTGATCATTTCTTCAACCAGAAAACACTCGGCAGGCATGCTATTGGCGGCCTCCGCAACGGCATCGCCGTTTGCGAGGTTCAAAGCCACGGCACCCGCTTCTGTCTTATGCGCGATCCCTTCGCCCTTCAGGACAACCGGAAAGCCGATGCGCTCCGCCGCTTGCGCTGCGGTGGCCGCATCGTCACAACGCTCGGACCTCGGCACACGCAACCCGTGCTGTGCCAGCCGTTGCTTGGCCTCGGCCTCGGGGATCAGAATGGCGTCACGCGCAGCGCCGGGCAGCAGGAGGGGTGCGGACCTCGTCGGGCGCGGACGACAGGCGGCCTCGCAGGCGGCAAGTGCCTCGTCCAAGCCGTGAAACGCGACGATCCCATGTGCTCTCAGACGGTCGGCAACCTCCTCGGGCATCAGTTCGGGCAGGGTCGCCACCATGGCAATCGGCAGATCGGTCCGGCCCAGCGCACCAATCACCGCTTCGATGGCACAGTCCCAGTCCCGGGCCGAGCAACGATCATCGCGGGGGAAATCCACGACCAGCAAGGTCATCGCCAGGTCTGGGTCCAGCATCGCCGCAAAGGCCGCCGTCATTGCGGGCACATCACGCCAGACATATGTGTTGTAATCCAGCGGGTTGGCCAGCGCCACCATTGGCCCCAACGCGGCCCGCAAATCGCTGCGCTGGCGGTCGTTGAGCGGCGGGAAGACCAGATCACGGCCAAGGGCGCTGTCAGCGGCAAGGCTGGCTTCACCACCCGAGCAACTAATGGTCGCGATGGTGTTGGAGGGCAGCCAGCCCCTCACATGCAGCAGCTTCAGCGTTTCCAGAAACGCGGGCAGGCTGTTCAGGCGCGGGATGCCGAGACGCGCCAGCAAGGCCTGTGCCCCCGCATCTCCCCCCGCCAGCGAGGCGGTGTGAGAGACGGTGGCGGCACGCGCCTGCGCCGATTTACCGACCTTGAGCGCGACGACCGGCTTGCCCAGTTCTGCCGCGCGCGCCGCCATCACCTCGAACCCGCGCAGATCGCCGAAACCTTCGATATGCAGGCCCAGCGTGGTTACCCGCTCGTCCTCCAGCAAAGCCGTGGCCATCTCGGCCAATCCGGTCTGCGCCTGATTGCCCACCGTGACCATGTAGGCCAAAGGCAACCCGCGTTTCTGCATAGTCAGGTTGATGGCAATGTTCGAGCTTTGGGTCAGGATGGCAACGCCCCGGTCCACGGGCTGCATCCCGTGCTGATCGGGCCAGATCGCGACCCGGTCCAGCGCGTTGACGAAGCCATAGCAGTTCGGCCCGAGGATCGGCATATCCCCCGCCGCCGCAACCAGCGCCGATTGCAGATCGGAGCCCGACTGATCTTGGGCCGCCGCTTCGGTAAAGCCCGAGGCGAAACAGATTGCGCCCCCGGCATCCCGCGCACTGAGGGTGCGCACGATATCGATCGTTGCGTGGCGATTGACGCCGACAAAAGCTGCGTCAATTGGGCCGGCGTAATCTTCGATCCGGCGATAAGAGGGCAGCCCCGCAATGTCTTTGCCCCTGGGATGCACTGGAAAAATCTCGCCTTCGAACCCGATCCGGCGCGTGGACTCGATGATGGACGCGCACCACGCACCGCCGCCGATCACCGCGATCGAAGACGGCCTGAGCAAACGGGACAGATCGCGCACCATTGCTACCCCTAGTTCCGGTCGAGGTGACCCAGATCGCGCTCGGGCGCGATCTTGTCACGCAGGCGGGATTTCAGCTCGCGCGCATCTGGAAAACCGCCATCGCGCTTGCGCTCCCACAGCAGGTGATCATCGACGTGGATCTCGAACACACCGCCCGAGTCATCAGGGATCAACGTGACCGAGCCCAAATCGCTGCCAAAGGTCGAAAGCAGTTCCTGCGCCATCCAGGAGGCACGCAGCATCCAGTTACAGCCGGTGCAATAGGTGATGCGGATACTTGGTTTGGTCATTATGCCCCCAAAGGCCGCAGCAGCTCGCGGCTGATGATATGGCGTTGGATTTCCGAGGTGCCGTCCCAAATCCGCTCGACCCGCGCGTCGCGCCAGAATCGCTCGATCGGGAAATCATCCATCAGCCCCATACCGCCAAAGATCTGCAAAGTGGTGTCAGTCACCCGCGCCAGCGCCTCGGACGCGTACAGCTTGGCCGAGGCGATCTCTCGGTTCGAGGGCAGACCCTGATCCAACCGCCAGGCGGCGGCCAGTGTCAGCCAGTCCGCCGCATCGATCTCGGTGATCATGTCGGCGATCTGGAAGCTCACGCCCTGGAACTTGCCTATGGGCTGGCCGAACTGCTTGCGCTCAGCGGCGTAGGATAGCGCATAATCGAAACACCGCCGCGCGCGGCCGACGCTGAAGGCTGCGACCGTCAATCGCGTTGCATAGAGCCACTCATTCATCACCGCAAAACCACCATCGACCTCGCCCAGAACCTGCGCATCCGGCAGGCGGCAGTTATCAAAGTAGAGGATGTAGTTCTTGTAACCTTTGTGGCTGACCGAGTTATACCCTTCGCGCACCTCGAAACCGGGCGTACCGCGATCCACAAGAAAGGTCGTGATCCGTTTTTTCGGCCCTTTGGGAGTCTCATCCACGCCTGTGGCGATAAACACGATAAAGAAATCGGCATGTTCCGCACCCGAGATGAAGTGTTTCGAGCCGTTGATCACCCAATCCCCGCCATCGCGCCGCGCCTGACATTTCATGCCCCGCACATCCGAGCCCGCATCCGGTTCGGTCATCGCCAGCGCGTCCATCCGCTCGCCCCGCACGGCGGGCAACAGATAACGCTCACGCTGCTCTTCGTTGCAGGCCATCAGGATGTTCTGCGGGCGACCGAAGAAATGCGTCAGCGCCATTGATCCGCGCCCCAACTCGCGTTCAACCAATGTGAAATCCAGATGGCTCAATCCGGCGCCGCCAACTTCTTCTGGGAAGTTGCAGGCATAGAATCCCAGATCGATGACTTTCTGCTTGATCGCCTCGCCCAGTTCCTGCGGCACCTGCCCGGTACGCTCGACCTCAGCCTCATGCGGATAGATCTCGTTTTCCACAAAGCTGCGGACGGTCGAGACGATCATCTCCTGCTCGTCACTCAGGCCAAACTGCATAGCGCGCTCCGAAAATCCGTTTAGGGGATGGTCGCGCGTCTTGCTGCGGATATCATGCAGAGTTAGATGCTTATCATGCAACAATGGCAAAAATCATCGTCGCGCTGTCAGTCTTTCGGCGTTTTGCTGTTTGATGGCTTCTCCAACCATTGCCTAGCCAACAGTATCGAACCGCTGCGCGCCGCGAACATGCTGTCAGGCAAGACACTCTATGAGTGGCGGTTCCTGTCGCTGGATGCCGGGTCGGTCACCTCGTCCAGCGGGCTGCGCGTCGCGCCGCACGCGCGGTTGAGCGATGAGGGCGGCGATTTGCTGATGGTGATGCCGTCTTATGGGTTTCGTAACTACCTGAACTGGCCCATCGGTGCCGCCCTGCGCAGCGCGGCAGGCCGTTTTTCCACCTTGGTTGGCCTGGACACAGGCAGCTGGCTTCTGGCCGAGGCGGGTCTGCTGACCGACCTCAAAGCCACGATTCACTGGGAAGAGCTGACCGGTTTTGCGGAGCGGTTTCCGGAAACCGAGGTGCTGCGCGAACGCTTTGTGATCGATGGCAACCGCATCACCTGTTCTGGTGCGATGGCGGCGTTTGATCTGGTCATGCATCTGATCGGGCGCGATCACGGTCAGGCGCTGGCGTTGGAGGTGGCGCAGCTGTTCATGACGCGCGACTCGGCGCGCTCCCATGCCAGCAGCGGCACCAGCGCGCCGGTCAACCGGGCGCTGGCCGCGATGCAGGCCAATCTGGAACAGCCCTTGGCAATCCCCGACATCGCCGCGCAGGCGCGACTGACGCAGAAAGCGTTAGAGGTGCGCATGAAGGCCGAGTTGGGCGCGGGACCTGCGCGGGTCTATCGCCGGATGCGGCTCAATCTGGCGCGCAAGATGGTCAGCGAGACCGATCTACCTGTGTCCGAGATCGCCGTACGCGCGGGCTACGAGAATGCCAGTGCAATGACGCGCGCCTTTGGCGGCGAGTTCGGTCAATCACCGAGCGAGATGCGCAAAAAGCGGCTCTAATAAGGGAATTTATCCAAACATCCGTTTCTTGCGCGCGCGGGTCTCGGTGGTCGCCTCGGGCGAGCCGTCGTGGAAAGTGCCGAACCAGCGATCCCAGGGCATCTCCTGATTGCCGTAATTGCACTCGTAATACCGGTGGTGCAGTTGATGGTAGAACGTGCCCAGCGCCAGCCTGCGCTTGTCCTTGATCAGCAGGTCCTCATAGCCGGTATGGGTCATCGCCGCGCCCGGCCCCTGAAACACGACATGAAAGTAGAGGTGGATCGGGTGGCTGGGCACGATCCAGTGGATGCAAAGCGACGAGAGATAGAGCAGGTGTTCAACCGGATGCATCGAGAACCCCGACCACGGGCCGATATTGACGTTGCGGTGATGCAGGCTGTGGACCCTGCGATACAGAAAGGGCAGATGCAACAGCCGGTGCACCCAGTAGAAATGAAAGGCCGACCAGATCGGCAGCAGGATCAGCCAGAGCACGAACCAGATCGGGTGCTCGGCAAAACTGATCACGGGCGCATAGCCGTTTGCCATCAGCCACATGGTCACGATCTGAAACCCGGTCAGTTGCAGCACGCCCGAACCCAGAGACCAGAACATGTTGTCATGCACCTGATCGTTGAAATCCCACAACCTGTTTCTGGTCCCCATGTCGCGACGCTCGAATTTGAGCTTCTTGCCCTGCGCCCTGCGCATGTAGAAATACCAATGCAGCCCGCCCGAGATGGCAAAGATGATCGCAAGGTTCACCAGCCAGACCTGAAAAATCCAACCAAAGGCAACGCTGCGCGCGGCATCGAGCGAAGGGTAGAAAAACGCCCAGAGCGCGATGGCCAGGGCCAGCATCAGCACCCGCTCGCTCAACGTCAGCCAGTTCTTGACCAGCCAGCGTGCCAGAAAGCCCGGATCGGGCGGCCAGCGAAAGATCGAAGGGTTATGCAGCGGCAAGTCCGGATGGTAGTTCCACTCGCGGCTCATCTCTTCTTGCTGAGGCGTGTCCGTCATGGTGGTCAACTCGCGTAGGTGGAGCTTTCACTATCCAGGATGGCCTTGATCTCGCGCAGATGCGCTTCGGCCTGATCGGGATAATCCTCCAGCTCGCGCGCGGTTTTCTCGGCAATCTCGTCGGACAGCACCCGCAACTGCTGCCCGGTTTGCAGCGCGCGAATATAGGTCTCGGCCGCGCGTTCGAAATAATAGAGCCTGTTAAAGGCATCCGCGACATCCCGGCCGATCACCAGCACACCATGATTGCCCATGATCATGACCTGCTTCTTCGGATCGCTGAGCATCGCGGCACAACGTTCGCCCTCGCTCTCAAAAGCCAGCCCGCCGAATTCCTCATCCACTACATAGCGGTTGTAGAAGGTCGCGGTGTTCTGATCGATCGGCGGCAAGGTACTGTCGGCCAGCGAGGCCAGCACGGTGGCAAAGATCGAATGCACATGCATCACGCAGCGCGCATGGGTGCAATGACGATGGATCGAGCCATGCAGACCCCAGGCGGTCGGGTCCGGCGCGCCGGGCATTTCCATTGTCTTGGGGTCATTGGCGTCCAGCAGCAGCAGATCCGAGGCGCGGATGCGGTCGAAATGCATCTGGTTGGGGTTCATCAAGAACTGCGTGCCGTCCTCGTTCACCGCAAGGCTGAAGTGATTGGCCACACCCTCATGCATGTCCAGCCGTACGGTCCAGCGGAACGCAGCGGCCAGATCCACACGCTCGGCCCAATGATCCATGTTCGGTCGCAGATTGGTCACGCTCATGCCAGCTCTCCCTGTGTCGTCAGACAGCCTGACTCCGGCACGCGGTTTTGACCAACGAAAAAATTGAACCTATTGCAGTAGTAAAACTTATGGCAAGGTTATGTGATGAAAACCGCCCTTCCCCCACTCGGCTGGCTGCGCACCTTCGAGGCTGCGGCCCGGCACCTGTCGTTCACCGGCGCCGCGCGCGATCTGAACATGACGCAGAGCGCGGTCAGCCAGCAGATCAAGTCGCTGGAAGGGTATCTGGGTCAGCCCCTGTTTCACCGCAGACCCCGTGCACTGGAACTGACCGAGGCGGGGATCACCTATCTGCCGGTGGTGCGCGAGGCGTTTCGCACCCTGCTGCAGGGGACCCGCGCGGTCACCGGTGATCAGCACAACACCGTGCAGGTACAAAGCAACATCACCTTCGCGGCCAACTGGCTGGCCCCGCGCCTGCCCCGGTTTCAGGCCCGGCACCCCGATATTCGGCTGACCATCTCGACCGAACTGTGGGAACCGCGCGAGATGGCCGAGGGGGCCTCGGTCGAAATCCGCTATTCCCTGCGCCCCGCCGATACCGTGCGGACCGAGTTGCTGCGCAGCGATCACTATTACCCGGTCTGCGCACCGGGTTATCCGGTGACGCTGGACATGCTGGCCGATCAGCCGCTTTATGATTGCTCGAACCTCTTGTCGAACTGGGCAAACTGGGCCGAAGCCTGTGGGCTGCATTGGCCGGACCCGCCCATCACCTATTCCACGACCTATCTGGTCAGCTTGTCGGTCGCCATGGCGGGCGGCGGCCTTTGCCTGGCCCATGATACGATCGCCCGGCACCTGATCGAGGCAGGCCGCCTTGTCGCGCCCTTCGCCCATCGCGAAGCGATGCAAGAGGCCTACTACCTGCTGCTCTCACCGCAGGCCGAGCAGACACCGGGCGCGGTGGCCTTTGCCGATTGGATACGCCGGGAAATCGCTGCCGAAGCAGGGTGAGGGGTTAATCCTTGGGACGGCTCGGCACCCAGGCATATCCGTTTTCACACAGGATATAGGCCTCGCGCAGCCCGTGCGGTTTGTCGGTGGCCTGTTGCAGAACCATCGCTCCCAGCGCCTCGGCACGCCCGACGGCCGCATCGGGGTCCGTGTCATATAGGCGGATTTCCATACCCGCGCCGCGTGGTGGCGATTCAGGCAACAGCCCAAGAAGCGGGTTCGAATGATAGGTGCCATCGCTGTGCAGCTGAAAGACCTGATCCCCATAAGTGACGATGGCAAAATCGGCAGTCACCTGATGAGCAGCCATGTCAAAAACAGCCTCTAAAAAGGCA
This sequence comes from Ruegeria jejuensis, assembly GCF_041537905.1. NCBI lineage: Bacteria > Pseudomonadati > Pseudomonadota > Alphaproteobacteria > Rhodobacterales > Roseobacteraceae > Ruegeria > Ruegeria jejuensis. The sequence goes on from NZ_JBGRUO010000016.1 coordinate 24,920, forward strand.
CATTCCGCCACTACGTCGCGCACCAGCAGGTTCAATCCGATGCCGCGCAGCGCGCGCCCGAACCCGTCCGCATCTATCTTGTCATAATCCATGCGCACAGCTTCCGCGCGCTATACTTGCTGGTCAAGCACGATCTGAAGCGGTGAAACTTTGATGACGCGGCCCGTGCGGGGGTTGCACAGCTGCGGGCTTTGAGAAAGTGTAAGCCATGAAGACCCGCCCTGCCGCCCCTTCCCGTGTCCGATCGATAGATGCGCCTGCGCCCGCAGCCTCTGTCGCGCCGGTTGAGAAGCAGCCCCCGGCAAGCGCGCCAAAGACCCCCTGAAAGCGACCAGATGACAAGAACAATAACACCGGACGCCCCGAAGCCCGAAGAATTCACCGACCCCGCCGCCGCTGTTCAGCGGCTGGAAGAGCTTTATGATCAGGCGACCGGGTTCCTATGTGACCGCTTTGCCGACGTGATGCGCCATGGCGCGAGTGGCATTCATCACCGCGCCTTCTATCCTGAAATCAGGATCAAGACCCGCAGCTATGCGCAAGTGGACAGCCGGCTCAGCTATGGCCACGTCTCGCATCCCGGAATGCATGCGACCACGATCACCCGGCCCGATCTGTTCCGGTCGTACCTGACGCAGCAGATCGGTCTGCTGATCCGAAACCACGGGCAACCTGTGACGATCGGCTGTTCGGACACGCCGATGCCGGTTCATTTCGCCGTGGCTAACCGCTCTGACATGGTGGTGCCGCAGGAAGGTGCGGCCGGGTTTACTCTGCGCGATGTGTTCGATGTGCCCGATCTGGCGACCACCAATGATGACATCGTTAACGGCACCTATACCGCGCCGGATGACACCGGTCCCCTAGCGCTGTTCACCGCGCAGCGGGTCGATTATTCGCTGGCGCGGCTGTCCCATTACACAGCCACCAATCCCGAACACTTCCAGAACCATGTTCTGTTCACCAACTACCAGTTCTACGTATCCGAATTCGAAGCCTTTGCACGGGAGCAACTCGCCGATCCCGATAGCGGCTATACCAGTTTCGTCAGCACCGGAAACGTCGAGATCACGCAGGCCGACGCGCCGCTGGAGCAGGTTCTGAAGCTGCCGCAAATGCCAACCTATCATCTGAAGCGCCCTGACGGCTCGGGCATCACGCTGGTCAATATCGGTGTCGGGCCATCCAACGCCAAAACCGCCACCGATCACATCGCCGTCCTGCGCCCGCATGCCTGGCTGATGGTCGGCCATTGTGCGGGGCTGCGCAACACGCAGGCTTTGGGGGATTTCGTGCTGGCCCATGGATATCTGCGCGAAGACCATGTGCTGGATGACGACCTGCCGGTCTGGATGCCGATCCCCGCCCTGGCCGAGATTCAGATCGCGCTGGAACAGGCGGTGGAACAGGTTACCCAACTGGAAGGTTATGACCTGAAACGCATCATGCGGACCGGCACCGTGGCCACCATCGACAACCGCAACTGGGAGCTTCGCGATCAGTCAGGCCCGGTGCATCGGCTGAGCCAGTCACGCGCCATCGCGCTGGATATGGAAAGCGCGACCATCGCCGCAAACGGCTATCGCTTCCGGGTGCCTTATGGCACGCTGCTCTGTGTCTCCGACAAGCCGCTGCATGGCGAGTTGAAGCTGCCCGGCATGGCGTCAGAGTTCTATACCACCCAGGTTCAGCGCCATCTTGCGATCGGAATCCGGGCCATGGAAATGCTGCGCGGGATGCCGTTAGAGCGGTTGCACAGCCGGAAATTGCGCTCATTTGACGAAACAGCCTTTCTGTGATGCAAAAAAATCCCAAAAATCGCCTATTTTTATGGTTTTCCACGCTACTATTCGTTGTGTTGTCATACTAGATGCCGTTATTGTTACGCAGTGAGGCCCAAGTGTTCGGGCACTGTAAGGAGACCAAGAAATGGCAAAGCCTATGACCAAAACCCAGCTCGTCACAGCACTTGCTGAAGAAATGGGTACTGACAAGAAATCCGCCGGCGCCGCGCTGGAGGCCATCACCGGCCTGATCACCCGCGAAGTGTCGGGCGGTGGCGCCGTGACCCTGCCGGGCGTTGGCAAGATCTATTGCCGCGAACGCCCCGAGCGTCAGGTCCGCAACCCGGCCACTGGTGAAACCTTCACCAAAGAAGCCGACAAGGTTGTCAAAATGACCATCGCAAAAGCGCTGAAAGACAGCGTGAACGGCTGATATCCTTCAGCACTTGGTATCGAGGGCTGCCATCCGGCGGCCCTTTTTCTTTGAGTTGGTGAAAGATCGCCAGCACAGCGGCCTGTCCGATGTTGTCTGCGAGAAGCTTACATTTGGCAAACAGATTTGCGTAGCGGCATTGAAGCCCTAAGCGGGCGGTGTCACGGCCTAATTTCTTGCATGGGAGCATCGTATTCAACATTTTATCCGCGCTTGGTCACGTGAGTGGCCATTCGTGGTAGTAACTGAAAATATGAGGCTCAGACCTTCATGCGATGAGCATTAAAGAGGAAGACTAGATGCCTATTAGCGCCAAGAGTTTTTTGCTAATCAACATCCTTTTGACTGCGGCTTTCTATGTTTTTAGCTTTGTTGCTCTGGGCGGTTCCGTCCCAACCATTGAGTCGACAGGAACCGAGGTCGTAGCGTGGTTTTCTGAAAACGGTACAAATGCGCGGATCTATGCGTGGGCCTCGACTTTTGTTTCGCTTGGTTTGATGATTTTCGCTGGCCAAGTCTCGGCCCTTCTTCCGGCACCAAATCGCTACATATTTTTCGCGGGTGTGCTGGGATTTGCAATAACGGCTCAAGTCCAAGCGTGGGTCTGGGCAGGGCTGGCATTTCACCCGAATGGTCTGAGCGACGAAACAGCGCGGGTAATCTTCGCCATCGCCGCCTACTGGGGTCCAGTCGTGAACGCATCCAGCACTGCTATGGCTATGGCAGTCGCGGTGTTGGGCTTTGGTACGGAAAAGGCCATACCGCCCTGGCTTGCTTGGCTTAGTGTCTTATTCGGATTGGAACAAGCAATAGAAACCGTCACTATCTTCGGGAACTCCGGATTTATCGCACCTGGCGGGACAATGAACGTATATTTTGGCGGCTTGCTCGGCTTCATTTGGGTCGGCGGGGTCGTCCGGTGGTCGATGCAGAAACTCGATGCATTCAATGAAGTAGATTTGGTTACAGCAGCCCCCAAGGACGGTCCCTAACGTAGGCCTGCGAAGTGATTTAGCCGACCGGGCCGAGGTCCGTTTTGTCCACGTTTTGTGGTTTCTGGATGCGTGTGATCCGGCGGCGATGAACTTGGCAAGGCAGAACCCCGGGCGGCAGCCGATCCATCGGGTTGCATCCGGTGACATTCCTGCGCCCGGCACAATGATATGCACATGCGGGTGGTGCGTCATCGCCGATCCTCAGGTGTGCAGCACGCTGGTCATGCCGATCCGGGCACCAAGATGCTTCGGCTCGGCCGCAATGGTGAGGAGCGTCTGGGCGGATGCTTTGAGCAGCAGGCCATAGACCACCGCCTTGTTCTGGAAGGCATTGTCAGCAAGCTGGGCCGGCAGGGTGAAGACCACGTGGAAGTACTCCACCGGCAACAGATCCGAGATGCGCGCCTGCATCCATTCCCGCGACGCGGCCCCTTGGCACTTCGGGCAATGTCGGTTGCGGCATGAGTTGTAAGCGATGTGCTCGTGGCCGCACTTGGTGCAGGCCGCCACCTGCCCGCCGAGCGCGGCGGTCCGGCAGGTCTCGATCGCGGACATCACCTTCAACTGCGGCCGGTTCAGGTGGCCTGCATGGTCGCTGCGATAGGCAGCACCATGGGCGCGGAAGAGATCCGCAACTCGCGCATTGCCCGCAGATACATCGTCTGCGTCTTGGGCAGCAGCCCCTTGATCCGCATGTCCTCAAGAAATCGCCGGCGAAGAACGGGAATATACAGGTCCGTCATCGGAACCTCCTGTCATCAGATTGAGAAAATCCCAAACTTCAGACAGACACACCCATCCACAAAATCGAAGTGTCCAGTTCAGCGCACCCAACTCGCCACAAGCGCCAATACCGCGAAAGCGGCTTCGCCCTCGTCCCGTATAACGGCCGCCAGAAACCCTGAATCGAAGGTCAGCCTACCAATTCTTGGGATCGCCCTCCCGCGACGGTGCTAAATCTACCAAGTGTGAAACACCTTATTCGTCCGCAAGATCACCTTTGCAGATCCGCGGAGCTCGCCTATAAATCCCCCATGGCGAAAAAGGCAGCCCGCAAGTCAGGCAAAAAATCGAGCAAATCGCGCCAGAAAACTCGTAAGCCCCTCCTCAACAGAGTGGGTACTATTGTGGTGCGCGCCGGTCTGGTCGTGGCGGTTCTGTTCACGGCTTTGATCTTTCTCTTTGCCTTCGTGAACCCTCCCGTCACCCATACGATCTGGTCAGAATGGCGACGGCTGGGATCGGTGGATCGCGACTGGGTAGCGATTGAGCAGATCGCGCCAGTCATGGCCCGTTCAGTCGTCGCGGCGGAGGATGCCAATTTCTGCCTGCATTGGGGATTTGATGTCGAGGCGATCCGGGACGCGATCGAAGATGGCAGCACGCGAGGCGCCTCGACCCTGTCGCAGCAGGTGGTCAAGAATGTGTTTCTCTGGCAAGGCCGCAGTTGGGTGCGCAAGGCGCTGGAAACCGCGCTGACCCCGGCGGTCGAAGCAATCTGGTCAAAGCAGCGGATTATAGAGGTCTATCTGAACGTGGCCGAGATGGATGAGGGCGTGTTCGGTGTGCAGGCGGCGGCGCAATCCTATTTCAAGGTCGACGCGCAGGATCTTACCGCACTGCAGGCGGCACGCATCGCCGCCGTGTTGCCCGCGCCCAAGACCCGTTCGGCCTCGAAACCCACCAGTTTCGTGCGTCGCCGCACCGCCTCGATCATCGACGGGGCGGCCACGATTCGCGCAGACGGTCGCGCCGCGTGTTTCGAGGATTGAAAAAATCCGCGCGGCAAGGCATTTCTGGATCACCCTGTTATCTTTGAAATTGGAATATCATGGCGCGTCTGTTTCATGTTCCCCTCTCGCCCTTTTGCAGAAAAGTCCGCCTGTCGCTGGCGGAAAAGAAGATCGAGGTCGAGCTGATCGAAGAGCGCTATTGGGAACGTGACCCCGACTTCATGCGCCGCAACCCGGCAGGCAAGGTTCCGGTGCTGAAACTGGATGGCCGGATGATGGCCGAAAGCGCGGCGATCTGCGAATATATCGAGGATACCCGCCCCGAACCGGCCCTGATGCCCAAATCACCCGAGGATCGTTACGAGGTTCGGCGGTTGATCAGTTGGTTTGATGACAAATTCCACCACGAGGTGACCGCCAAGCTGCTCTATGAGCGGGTGAACAAGAAGGTCACCAAAGAAGGCTATCCCGACAGCCGCAACGTCAAGGACGGCGCCAAGGCGATCAAATACCATCTGGACTATATGACCTGGCTACTGGATCACCGCCGCTGGTTGGCGGGCGACGCCATGTCGCTGGCCGATTTTGCCGCCGCCGCGCATCTGTCGTCGCTCGACTATATCTCGGATGTGGACTGGAATCGCAGCCAACCGGTCAAGGACTGGTATGCCAAGATCAAGTCGCGACCGGCCTTTCGCTCGATCCTGGCCGATCAGATCCCCGGGTTCCGCCCGCCTGCTCATTACGCCGATCTGGATTTCTGAGCGCATTCGGCAGAGAGGGCTATCTGCGGCCTGGACGGTCAGCAGCGGTTCATAGAATCCCTATCCGCCAAGGCACCCGTGGATTCCGGCTCAACCATCTGACTTTCGGGTTAGACTGTGCATGGTTTCGCTAGAGGAGCATACGCGGTCGACATGCCAGGTCAGGATTTCTCTGAAGCGATCTGCCGCTTCGTTGGGCTTGCGCGTCTTCGGCAGCAACAGGCCAAATGTCATCCATCTCGCAGGCTCAATTGGAACCGCAGCAATCCGATCGCGAAATGGATGGGCGACCATCTCATCCGCAATCGTGATCCCCGCGCCCTCCGCAACCAGAGCACAGGCCAATTGCGACGAAGACACTTCATGCGTTTTGTGTAGTGTTACACCAGCCGAATTGAACGTGTCGTCAAGCTGATCGCGTAGCAGCAGCCCGTGCATCAGACGGATGATCGTGTCATTGGCGAGTTGATCGGCAGTCACATGATCCGCATCTGACAATGGGTGGCTTTTGGGCAGAATCACCAGGGCCCTGACACGGACAAGAGGTATCGTCTGAATATCGGGATGGCTGACCGGCAGGGCGGCGATGCCGATATCATATTGCTGTCCGGCCAGCCATTTTCCGGCCTCGCGACGCGCCCGCACATCGAGGGTCACGTTGACATCCGGATGATCTTGGATGAATTGCGCGACGGCTGGGGCCGACAGGAACTGGGCGATCCTTGGCATCGTTACGATTCTGAGGCTCTCTGTTCGGCCAGCCCGGATTTCCCCTGCAATCCGGGGAATCTCGTCGAGATTATCGAGGATGCGACCGGCGTCCCGGTAAAATGCAATCCCCTCTATAGTAGGGGAGAGGCTACGCCCGCTGCGATCGAAGAGCTTGAGCTTCAACTCTGCCTCCAGACCGCTGATCAATCTGCTGATGGCAGGCTGACTGAGATGCATGACCTCGGAAGCCGCGGCAACGGAGCCTTCGGAAAAGGCATGACGAAAGGCCCGGAGCGCTTTGATGTTCATGATCTCGACTCTTTACTATTTTGCAGTATTAGATGCTATATTTGCAGAAATCACAATCTAAGCGCCTGCTATTAAGGCTGCGTCACTATTTTGGAGGAGCCCAAATGAAACGCAGAGCATTCCTTGGTGCGATAACGGCGGCAGCCGCGCTGGTTGCGACGACGGCCACCGGCTATGCGGCTGACTGGCCCAAACGCCCCATCAACCTGGTCGTGCCCTACAAGGCCGGGGGTGGAACCGACGCTTATGCGCGTGCCATCTCCGCCGCTGCAGAAGGCGTGCTGGATGTACCGGTCGTCGTTGTGAACAAACCCGGATCCGGCGGCCTCAACGGTGCCAACGCCGTGGTCGGAGCCCGGCCCGACGGATACACGATGATGATGACCTCGGGTGGATCGTTCCTGCTTTCGACCATGACGCGGGACACCAAGATCGACGCTCTGGACAGTTTCGACTTCGTTGCGCAGGTCGGTCAGTTGCAGACCTCGCTTATGGTGCCGGTCAACAGCCCCTATCAGTCCGTGCAAGATGTCGTTGACGCGGCAAAAGCGGAGCCCGGTTCGCTGCGTTGGGCCCATTCCGGTCGCGGCGGGTTCCATCACGTGGGCGGTCTGGGCTTCCTGGCCAACAACGGGATCGAGGCACAAGATGTACCTTTCAAGGGTGGCGGCCCAACCCGCGCCGCGCTGATCGGCGAGCAGGCCGATTTTGGGTTCCTCGGGGTACAGCAGCTGCGCGGCTTTGAAGAGCAGTTGCGCGCTCTGGCCGTCAACAGCGCCGACCGGGACACCATCATGTCCGATGTTCCGTCCTTTGGCGAATTAGGTATTCCGTTCGCGGCCGTGTCGTCTCAGGTGATCGTTTTCGCGCCCAAAGACACGCCGGTCGAGATCATTACGGCCATGGAAACGGCGCTGGCAGAGATTGCCGCCAAACCTGAATTTGCAGAGCTTTTGGCCGAACGCGGCACCGGGCCGGTTTTTGCCAACGGGGCCGATGCAAAGGCCGCATTGACCGCGATGCAAGCGGATGCCGCTCCGCTGGTTAAGAACCTGAACAACTGAGGCAGGTGTCGGGTGGGCCGGATTCAGACCGGACCCACCCGTCTCACCGCACCTATATTCTAGGGAGGACGCCATGCGAGATATGGTCGAAGGAATTGTGCTCGCTCTGTTGTCGTTGGTCGCGATCTGGGGCGCCTGGCAGGTACCGGCGGCTAGCCCCGGCGATACTTGGGCAGGGATTGTGCCTTTCGCGGCCTCGGTTGCCTTGCTGGCTCTTTCCGGTGTCGTGCTACTGAACGGGCTGCGCGCCACACACGCCGGCCAAGCCTCTGCTGACGGAGGTGATAGCGGTACGCTGGATATCCTGATCCTGTTTGCGGTTGCGCTGATCTACCAGCAATCCTTCCGCTGGTTCGGCTACGTCCTGCCCACGGCCATCGTTGCGCCGGTGGTGCTCTATATCTTCGGCGTCCGCAACTGGATCGGGTTGGCCGCATCTGTGATCGCCTGCCCGCTCATCTTCCACATCATTTTCTTCGAGCTGCTCGGTGTCTTTCCGCCTTATGGCGAAGTGTTCGACCTGTTCGACTGGTTTAGGGGGTAAACCGAATGGAGATATTTCCCGCCCTTCTGTCGGTCATCACCGATCCAACGCTTCTGTTCGCCATCGTGCTGGCCGCTGCTGTCGGCATGATCGTTGGAGCGACGCCAGGCCTCACCGCATCCGCAGCGATTGCGATGCTTCTGCCCATCACTTTTTACATGCCGCCGCTGTTTGCATTGGCGTTTCTCTATGTGATCGGCAAATCCGGGCGCTACGGCGGCTCGGTTGCCGCGATCCTGTTCAACACGCCCGGAACGGCGGCAAGTGCTGCGACGCAGATCGATGGCTATCCGCTGGCCCGCGCAGGCAAAGCCGGAAAAGCGATGAAGGTCGCGACGATCTCGTCAGTCATCGGCGATTTCATGGGCGATATCATGCTTGTGATCGGCGTTGGATTCATCGCCGCCATCGCACTGAAGCTCGGCCCGCCGGAGACCTTTGCCATCTATTTCGCCGCCTTCGTGGTGATCGGTTCGGTGATCGGCAAATCCGTTACCAAAGGTCTGATCTCGGCCTTGCTTGGCATCCTTGTTGCCATGGTCGGCCTCGATCCGATCTCCAGCGAGGAGCGGTACACGTTCGGCTCCTTCGAATTGTCCAATGGCATTGGTCTGGTGCCGCTCATGATCGGTGTTTTTGTTCTGGGTGAAGTTTTTGCGCAGCTCGAAGAGCGCAAAAAAGCCAAGGGCGAGGTCCGCGAAAATGAAAGCGATCCAAGCGGGCACACACTTACCTATGAAGAATACAAGCCCTGCATCCCGCATGCCATTCGTGGCGGCTTCATCGGTGCTGGTATCGGCGTGCTACCGGGTCTCGGCTCGGCAATCGCGGCGTTCATCTCATATGGGGAAGGCAAGCGTCGCGCCAAGAACCCCGAACAATGGGGCAAGGGCGCATTGGAAGGCGTTGCCGCGCCCGAGGCCGCCAACAACGCGGTGTCTGGCCCATCAATGGCGCCGCTTCTGACACTCGGCATCCCGGGCTCCACCATCGGGGCTATCCTGCTAGGCGTCTTTCTGATCCACGGCATTCAGGTCGGTCCCACCCTGTTCCTGACGGACAAGGAACTGGTCTATCAACTCTTTGCCTGCGGGATGCTGGGCATCTTCGCCTATGGCCTCATCGGCTATTTTGGCGCCACGCAGGTCGCGCGCCTGATCCTGAAGGTTCCGGTGAACGTGTTGTATCCGCTAATCTTCCTGACCGCCTTTATCGCCGCCTATTCCGCCCGTGGCTCGATGTTCGACGTGACCGTCATGACCGTGGCCGGGTTCATCGGATGGCTGATGCGCAAGTTCGACTTCAACGTCGCGGCCTTCGTGATCTCCTTCGTGCTGGCCAAAGGAGCCGAGGAAACATTCCGGCAGTCTTTGCTGATGTCCGATGGCGGCGCGCTGATCTTCGTTGAACGCCCCATCGCCGCTGGTTTCCTGCTGCTCGGACTTGCCGCCATGGGCTTTCGCATCCGGTCGATCATGAAAGAACGCCGCATCGCCGAAGGGGGGCTTGGCGATGCTTGATTACCGTGTCTACCGCAACTGCTTCTCATCCTCGGAAATGCGAATGATCTGGTCCGAGCATGCGACGATCTCCGCTTGGCTGAAAGTCGAACAGATCCTTACCCGCTGTCAGGCCGATCTGTCTCTGATCCCCTTGGATGCGGCTGCTGCACTCGAAACGGTCAGCATCTCTGATCTGGACATCGAAGCATTGGCGACCGAGATGGAATTGGTCGGGCGACCCATCGTTGGGCTGGTGAAACAACTTCGGGCGTTGGTAGGAGAGTATGGGTGCCACCTACACCACAAGGCAACCACGCAGGACATCATGGATACCGCGATGGTCATGCAAATGAACCTCGGTCTGACCGAGATCGGGGCCTGTACGGGACACCTGATTGATCTGCTGGACGGCCATATAGGTGCCCACCCATCGACCATGCTCTTGGGGCGCACGAATGGGCAGCACGCGGTTCCTATGAAACTGACAACCAAGCTGACCGTGTGGCGCTCGGAACTGGTTCGGCGCAGAGAGGCTCTTGAACAGGCCGCCGACCGTGGTCTCAACGTGCAGATCGGCGGCCCGGTCGGAGATCTGCGCGGCTATCAGGACGGGTCAGGAGAGCAGGTCAAAGCCGCAGTTGCAGCGCGGCTCGGGCTAGGTGTTGTCGCGCCCCATTGGCAAAACGCGCGGGACGGGATTGCTGATGTGGCGACTGCTCTAGGTGCCCTATGCGCCACACTCTGCAAGATCGCCCACAATGTGAACCTGTTGTCGTCCTCCGACATTGCCGAAGCCTCGGAAGCGCCTGCGAACGGCAAGGGCGCGTCCTCTTCCATGCACCACAAGCGCAACCAGCGAGCCTCCGAGTTCATGGAAGCGGTTTCCCGCCTTGGCCGACAGAAGGCCGAACAGATCGGAGAGTTCACCTTGCATGAGCACGAAAGGTCCGGCGGCGCATGGATCGGAGAATGGGTGATCATACCCGAAGTGTTCCTGCTGACCTCCGGAGCCTTGCACTGGGCGCAGGCCTTGTTCGCAGGGTTGACCTTTCATCCCGAGAAGATGGCAGAGCGGTGCAAGTATTCGGCCACTGTAACTGCCAGCTAGGCGTGCTGGCGCAGAGGGTGCCTCTCCGGCATTAAGCTGTCTCTATTGACAATCAATATGCATGCCCTTAAGTGCTGTCATAATTGACAATTTAAGGCGACTTGATGCGATCTTTCAAACTCCTCTCATTCACGGGTCTTGCCGCCGCTGGCGGTTGCGCGGCCTTCGCCCAAGCGATTGAAACCGCGCCGCTTTCGGTGACTGTCGAGGGGCTTCGCAATGGGAAGGGCGCGGTGATCGTGGCGGCCTTCGATCAGGCCGTGGCGTTTGAGGCGATGGACATGAGCAAAGCTGCTGCGGTGGCCCAAATTCCTGCTGCTGGCGCGAAGGTTTCGGTCACGTTTCACGATTTGCCGCAGGGAACATATGCCTTCGCCGCAATGCATGACGAAGACCTGGACGGCGATCTAGGCATGAAGGGCGAGGTCCCAACCGAGGGCTATGCCTTTGCCGCCATGGGGCGCCGTGGCCTGCCGTCAAAATTCGAGGATGCGGCCGTCGCAACCGGCGCGACGGCTAAATCAACGCTGCGGCTGAAATACTGGAACTGACATGGCTGGACGCCCTTCAAATCGCGACGAACGCTATGCTCAGGTGATGCAGGCTCTGGTGCGATGTGTGGCGCGCTTTGGGCTGGAAGGTGCCTCTCTGACCCAGATCGCGGCCGAGGCCGGGCTGACCCGGCCGCTGATCCGTCATCATCTGGGTAATCGCGAAGAGATGATCGCGGCGCTGCAAGGCTACGTCCTGCAGAGCTTTAGCGAACAGACCGAGGCGTTGATCGCGGCCTTGCCCGATGACGCAGCCGCTGCGGCATTGGTCGATATTCTGTTCCTAGACACGACGGGATCGTCTCCGGACATGGTGCTGGCCTTTGCGGCCCTGACGGCGCGCGCTGCCGAAGACACCGACCTGCGCGCCGCCTGTCGCGAGTCCCTTCTGGAGTTCGAGGCCGCGTTCACCGGAGTTCTGCGTCAAGACCATCCACTAGCCGACGATCACGCGATCAATGCAGCAGCCCATGGCATCGTAGCGCTTTATCTGAACGTGGCCTCTCTGGCGCCGTTGGATATGCCGCAGGAGTGGGCGCATACCGCGCATGCCCTCGCGCGTAGTCTTTTGAGCAGGTTGGGTGATCCGTCATGACGCAGGCTCGCGCACTCAACTACGCCGCCTTCGCTGCGCTGATGACGGCCACGGCACTTGGCTATCAGTCACTCTGGGGTCTGCTGTTCCTTTATTGGACGGTCCAGAGTTACCGCACGGGCTATGCTTTCCTGCTGTCAGACGTAACGCGGGAAGAAGACCCGGCCCTGTATTGGCTGATCCAAATCGCCTGGTTCGTCTTCGGCGTCCTGCTGATGATGGCTGATTTTCTGCCTGGCTGGGGCTGATGCCAATTCGAGGAGTACCCAATTGACCCGAATGCTGCATCTGCTGCCTGTCGAGGCCTATACCTCGCAGGCTTGGTTCGATCGCGAAATGCGCGACATCTTCTCGAAAACCTGGCGCTATGCGGGCTTCATGGAGGATGTCAGCGAACCCGGCCAGTTCATCACCGTTCAGGCCGGGCTGAGCAACATCTTCGTCGTGATGGGCCGAGACCGTCGCCTGCGCGCGTTTCACAACATCTGCCGTCACCGGGGCACGCAGTTGATCCGCACCATCGGCAAGACGCAAAAGGCACTGACCTGCCCTTATCACGACTGGACCTATGACCTGGAAGGCAACCTGATCTCGGTGCCCGAAGAGCGCGAAGAGTTTGGTCAACTCGACAAATCCTGCCTGGGCCTGAGACCCGCCAGCGTCGACATATGGAAATCGATGATCTTTGTGCATCCGGACCCTGACGCGCCGACCATCGCCGAATGGTTCGGGCCCGTGGAACCTGATATCGGCCCGCATGTTCCCGAAGAGCTGGTCGAATACGAAGAGTTGAAAACCAGTTACGAAATCAAGGCCAACTGGAAGGTTGTGGTCGAGAATTACATCGACGTCTACCACCTGAGCCATCTGCATTCGAACACGCTGCAGATGTACGACCACAAGGCGGCGGAATACCACTGGGAAGGCCCCCACTACATGTTCTGGGAGCCGCCGGTCGAGGCATTCCTGAAGGATCAGGAAAGCAAGCTGATTGCCCCGCGGGTGATCCCCGAGGACATGAACGGCACCTGGGTACCGATGCTGTTCCCCGGCATCGGGCTGGCCGGACCAGAAGACGGCTGGAACATTTTCATCATCGAGCCACTCGGCCCAGAACTGACCCGGGTCAGCAACCGGGGTCGGGTCTCGAACAGTTCCGACTGGGAGTTTGCCAGGCAATCGATGAAGTCCTCAATGTTCTGGACCCAGTTCGGCCTCAGCGGAAAATACGCAGCCCATGACGCGGTGAACGAGGATGATCCGATGGTCGCGGGCGACTTCACCGGCGAGGACATCTATGCCTGCGAACAGCAGCAGAAATCGCTGAAATCGCCCTATTTCGAGACTGGTCCTGCCGCAGCTGGCGAAAGCCCGGTCATCGACCATCAGAAGGTCGTTCTGAAATGGCTGGGAGACGGTAAATGACCCCGCGCAATTTCCACCCGCTGACCGTTCTGGACACGCGCACCGAAATGGGCGGCATGGCCAAGACGATCATGTTCGATGTACCCGAAGCGCTGCACGAAACCTTCGCCTGGCGGCCGGGCCAACATCTGTCGCTCCGCTTCACGTTAGACCCAGAGGAACAACGCCGCAGCTATTCGATTTCGTCTTCGCCCTTCACCGGTGACCCGCTGCGGATCACCGTGAAGCGCGTTGAGGGTGGTGTGATCAGCAACCACATCAACGACAATGTGCGAAAAGGCGACGTGATCGACGTGATGCCACCCTTTGGCGGGTTCTGTCTCGATCCCGGCGCTACGGCGCGCCGCACGCATTACTTCTTTGGTGCGGGCTCGGGCATCACACCGCTTTATGCGATGCTCGGCTCGGTCATAGCGGCAGAGCCCAGCTCATACGCGCATCTGGCCTATGGCAACACCAATGAAAATTCCATTCTGTTGCAGGAAGAATTGGACGCCATCCGGGATACAAACCCCGACCGGATGACAATCCACCATATCTTTTCCAAACCCGGGTTTTGGTCCTCTGCCGAGTATTGGCGCAAGGGCATCATCGACAAACCCGCAATTGAGGCGCTGATCGCCGAAAACCCGCCATATGCGCAGGACGCGCAGTATTACATCTGCGGGCCGGGCGGGATGAACAAGGCGGTCAAGGCCGCGTTGATGTCGTTCGACGTGCCCGCCAGCCGCATCCACATGGAAAGCTATGGCGGCGCGGCAGAGCTTGACACCAGCGTCGAAGGCGTGGCCGCAACTGCAGAAATTACGCTGGGCGGCATTCAACATTCAATCGGCGTGGCTAAAGGGATGTCGGTTCTCGATGCGGCCAAATCCGCCGGTCTGAAACCTCCCTTTTCCTGCCAGTCCGGAGTTTGCGGCGCCTGCCGCGCCACGTTGACCAAGGGCGATGTCCACATGCGCGCCCACATGGCACTGGAGGACGCGGAGATTGCAAAACGGGCGATCCTGACCTGCCAGTCGCTACCAATGTCGGAAACCCTGTCGCTCAGCTATGATTGATTACGTCCAAGGGGACGAGGCTCGCGAACGGGTCAGAGAAATATGGCACTCGGCCACGAAACCTGAGGGAACTGCACTTCGCGCGCTCCGGCGTTGGGACCAGGTGTTGACCAGCGCAATGCGGCAGATATTTTAGCCGGATGAAAATCGGATCGGGGTTAAAGGCAGAACTGGTGCAACAGGCCCGGACCGAAGGGTTCGTGTCCTGCCGTCTTTGCCGGCCATGGGATGTGCCCGAAGTACCGGGACGCTTGGCGCGATTTGTCGAGGCCGGGTATCATGGTCAGATGGGCTGGATGGCCGAGCGGATGCATTGGCGCGGCGCGCCGCAGGTTTTGTGGCCCGAGGCGAAAACCGTGATCATGCTGGCCGAAAGCTATGCCCCGGATCACGATCCGCGCGGCATTCTGGAGCAACCGGACAAGGGCGCGATCTCGGTCTATGCGCAAAACAAAGACTACCACGATCTGGTCAAGAAGCGCCTCAAGCGGCTGGCACGATGGCTGATTGAAGAGGCGGGCGGCGAGGTGAAGGTGTTTGTCGATACCGCACCGGTGCCCGAAAAGGCTTTGGGGCAAGCAGCCGGGCTGGGCTGGCAGGGCAAACATACCAATCTTGTCAGTCGCGATTGGGGCAATTGGGCTTTTATAGGCTCTGTTTTTACCACACTCGACCTGCCCGCTGATCCGGCCGAACCGGACCGCTGCGGGTCGTGCCGCGCCTGTCTGGACGTTTGCCCGACCGATGCGTTTCCCGCCCCCTACCAGTTGGATGCGCGGCGCTGCATCTCCTATCTGACAATCGAACATAAGGGGCCGGTGGATCTGGCGTTGCGCGGCAAGCTGGGCAACCGGATTTATGGCTGTGACGACTGCCTTGCCGCCTGCCCGTGGAACAAGTTTGCGGTTGCCGCCAGCGATCTGCGCTATACGGCGCGCGGCGATCTGCGCGCGCCTGATCTGGCAGAGCTGGCGGCGCTGGATGATGCCGGGTTTCGTGCGAAGTTCTCCGGCTCGCCAATCAAGCGGATCGGGCGGGACCGGTTTGTGCGCAATGTGCTCTATGCCATCGGCAACTCGGGTGTCGCGGCGCTGAAGCCCGTCGCGCAGACCTTGCTGAACGATCCGGACGAGGCGGTCTCGGACGCGGCATCCTGGGCTGTCGGGCGCCTGCCATAAATGACGCAAACAGGCTGGATGTTTCAACAATCGCGCTCTACCTCTCGGCTCGCAAGATGCGGGAGGCAGGCATGACCCTTGCTTTGGGGGTGGATACGGGTGGCACCTATACCGATGCGGTGCTGGTGCGGGACGAGGCCGAGGTGGTGGCAAGCGCCAAGGCACTGACCACGCGGTCCGATCTGGCCATTGGCGTCGGGGCGGCCGTGCGTGCGGTGCTGGATAGCGCGGGTGTGGGCGCGGATCAGATCGCGCTGGCATCCTTGTCGACCACCCTTGCCACCAATGCGCTGGTTGAAGGTCAAGGCGGGCGCGTGGCCCTGATCTATATCGGGTTCCGGGAAAGCGATCTGGACAGGCACGGGCTGCGAGATGCTCTGAAAGGTGATCCGGCGCTGGTCATTGCAGGCGGGCATAGCCATGCGGGGAATGAGGCCGCCGCTCTGGACACAGACGCGCTTTCTGCCTTTTTAGAGAAAGATAATGGCGTTTCCGGCTATGCGGTTGCGGCGCAGTTTGCTACCCGAAATCCGGCGCATGAGCTGGAAGCGGCGCGCATTATTCAGGAGCGTACCGGCGTTCCGGTGACATGCTCGCATCAACTCTCGGCCAAGCTGAACGGGCCGAAGCGGGCGGTCACGGCCGTGTTGAATGCGCGGCTGATCGGCATGATCGACCGATTGATCGGGCGGGCGCAGGATGTGCTGGGCGAAATGGGCATCACCGCGCCGATGATGGTGGTGCGTGGCGACGGGGCGCTGATGTCGGCAGAACAGGCACGGGCACGACCGATTGAAACCATTCTCAGCGGCCCGGCAGCCTCGATCGTGGGCGCGCGCTGGCTGACCGGCGCGCAGCATGCCCTGGTCTCGGATATTGGCGGCACCACCACGGATGTTGCCCTGATCCGCGATGGTAAACCTGCCATTGACCCGGCGGGCGCGCGGGTGGGCGCGTTCCGCACCATGGTCGAGGCGGTGGCGATGCGCACCAGCGGTCTCGGCGGAGATAGTCAGGTTCATGTGCAGACCGAAGGGCTGCGCGGCGGTGTCCTGCTCGGCCCGCGCCGGGTGCTGCCGGTCTCGCTCATTGCGCATGCAGCGCCCGAAATTGTGCATGACAGCCTTGATGCCCAACTGCGCGCGCCAGCACCGGGCGAGTATGACGCCCGCTTTGTCCGCGCTCTGGCCGGGATGGATGCTGGCGGGCTTGGCCCGCGCGAACAGGCCCTGCTGGATCGGCTCGGTGACGCGGTGCACCCGATGGGCGCGCTGCTGCGCACACGGATGGACCACGCAGCGTTGAACCGTTTGGTGGATCGCGGGCTGGCGCAGGTGTCGGCGGTGACCCCGTCCGATGCCTGTCACGTTCTCGGCACCTTGTCGGTCTGGGACAGGGACGCCGCAGAGAAGGCGCTGACGCTTGTTGCGCGCAAACGGATCGGATCGGGCAATCGCCTTGCTGCCGAGGCACGCGATCTGGCGCGGATGATCGTCGACCAGTTGACCGAACAGACCGCAGAGACCCTGCTGGAGGCAGCATTTGCCGAAGAAACGGCAGAATTTGGTGTGCCGCCCGACCAGCTGGCGCGCCACGTCCTGACGCAAAAGGGCCTGTCGGCGCATCGTGGCTTGCTGGCGTTGGATACGTCGCTGAACGTGGATGTCATTGGCCTCGGCGCCTCGGCCCCGACCTATTACCCGGCGGTGGGAGAGCGGCTGCGTTGCCGCATGGTGCTGCCGGAACACGCGGGCGTGGCAAATGCAATCGGCGCGGTTGTGGGCCGCGTCACCTTTCGGCGCAGCGGCGTTGTCACCGCGCCGTCAGAGGGCAAATACCGAGTGCATCTGGACAGCGGCCCTCGCGACTTTGGCGATCCTGACGCCGCCATGTCGATGCTCGAAGACACGCTGCGGGGCGTTGCAGAGGCAGAAGTGCGCGCGGCAGGCGCCGAAGATATCCGCCTGATCGCCACGCGCGATATCCGCACCGCCCAGGTCGAGGCGCGTGATGTGTTTGTCGAAGCAACCCTGACGGTCGAGGCCAGCGGGCGGCCCCGCGTGGCCTCGGGCTGAAACAGAGCCATTTATCGACGCGCAATTTGGTCCGAAACCCGGTTCTTACTTTTTGGATTGCGCTCTATTCCGCCGCATCCATCCGTTTTGGCAGCACCCAGCCCGGGCGCGGGAAGTGGCAAGTATAGCCATTGGGGACACGTTCCAGATAGTCCTGATGCTCCGGCTCTGCCTCCCAGAAATCACCGACGGGCTCCACCTCGGTGACGACCGTACCGGGCCAGAGACCAGAGGCGTTCACGTCAGCGATGGTGTCGATTGCGGTCTGTTTTTGCGCCTCGTCCACGTAATAGATCGCCGAGCGATAGCTCAGACCCAGATCATTGCCCTGCCGGTTCGGCGTGGTGGGATCGTGGATCTGGAAGAAGAAGGCCAGCAGATCGCGATAGTTGATCACGGCGGGATCAAACATGATCTCGATCCCTTCGGCATGGGTGCCGTGATTGCGATAGGTCGCGTTGGGCACATCTCCACCGGTATATCCCACGCGGGTCTTGGATACTCCGGGCAGTTTGCGGATCAGGTCCTGCATTCCCCAGAAACATCCGCCAGCCAATACGGCGCGTTCACTTGTCATGCGATATCCTCCACTTGGTCCAGATACTCTCCATAGCCTTCCGCTTCCAAATCATCGCGATGGATAAAGCGCAGAGAAGCCGAGTTGATGCAGTAGCGCAGCCCGCCATGTTCGCGCGGCCCGTCCGGGAACACGTGGCCCAGATGGCTGTCGCCATGGGTCGAGCGGACCTCGGTGCGGATCATGCCCAGCGTCTTGTCTTCCAGCTCCTGCACGTGGGCAGGCTCGATAGGCTTGGTGAAGCTCGGCCAGCCGCAGCCGGATTCGTATTTATGGGCTGAGGCGAAGAGCGGTTCGCCCGACACGATGCACACATAGATGCCGGGTTCCTTGTTGCTCAGATGCTTGCCGGTGCCGGGGCGTTCGGTGCCGCTGCGCTGGGTGACGTGGAATTCTTCGGGCGAAAGCGCGGCAATCGCGTCCGGGTTTTTAAAATATCGGCTCATGGTACCCCCGATGTGGTGTCTCATTTGACTAACAAATGGGGCGCATCTGCGCAAAGCAAAGAGTTGTTTCGCCCCGCTCGCAAGGACGTGTGCCGCGCGGCCTAACGCAGCATCGCCGCCAGCGCATGGTAAGAGGCCTTTGGCGTGCGCATCAGGCTTTCGAAATCCACATGCACCAGACCGAAGCGCTTTTCATAGCCCAGCGCCCATTCGTAGTTGTCCAGCAGCGACCAGACCATGTAGCCCGCCACCGGGACGCCCTCTGCAACGGCCGCTTTGACGGCGTCCAGATGGTCATTCAGATAGTCGATCCGCATCTGATCCGGCACCGCGCCATCCTTGAGCCTGTCGTCATTGGCCATGCCGTTTTCGGTCACATAAATCGGCAGGTCGCCGGTATAGTCGCGAGCGGTACACTTCAGGAAATCATACAGGCCCTGCGGATAGATTTCCCACCCCATCTGGGTTTTGGGCAGCGGTCCGGGCACCTCGTGGTGATGCGGCCAGGGCCCGTTATCGGGTGCGATGAGTTTGCGAGTGTAGTAGTTCAACCCGCACCAGTCGACCGGTGTGCCGATGATGTCAAAATCGTCCTGCCAGTTCTCGGGCAGATGCGGCCCCAGCCCCTCAAGTACGTTTTCAGGATAGCATTTCTTGAACACGCCACTCAGGAAGAAATGGTTGTAATAGCCGTCATAAAGATCGGCAGCCTGCCGTGCCTCGGGTGAACTATCGGCGGGTTCGGCCCATTCCATGTTGAACACCGCGCCCAGATTATCCATGCCCAGCCCCCGCATCGCCTGAATGGCGCTGCCATGCGCCAGCATCACGTGGTGCATCGCGCGGGCGGTGGCACGGATGTCGCGCAGCCCCGGTGCGTGATGGCCAAGGAAATGGCTCAGCCAGCCGACACACCATGGTTCGTTGATCGGCGCGACCGAGTGCACACGGTCGCCGATCCGGCCCATGATGATCTCGGTGAAATCGGCGAACCAACCAGCGATGTCGCGATTGCGCCAACCGCCGAGATCCGCAAGCGGCGACGGCAATTCCCAGTGATAGAGCGTGGCAAGCGGCTTGATCCCGCGCGCCAGCATCGCGTCGACCAAGCGGTCGTAGAAATCCAGCCCGTCGGTGTTCACCGCGCCGCGCCCCTCCGGCAGCACCCGCGCCCAGCTGGTGGAAAAGCGGTAGGCGTCGAACCCGGCCGCCGCGACCAGATCGAGGTCGCCTTCGAAGCGCAGGTAATGCTCGCAGGCGCGCGCGCCGTTTTCCGCGCGGACCACATTGCCTGGTGTTGCGGCGAAGCTGTCCCAATGGGTCGGCCCGGCACCGCCCAGCGCGTGGCCTTCGATCTGATAGGCCGAAGTGGCCGCGCCAAAGGTGAAGCCGGGCGGAAAATCCTGCCGCGCATGGCGCATCATCGTCTCATCTCCGGCGCTGGGCCTGTTGAGCGGCCGACGACCAGCTCAGCCTCCAGCATGTGGGTCTGGTTCGGCGCATCGGGCTGTTCGATCTTTTCGATCAACATGCGGGACAGGATTTCTCCGGCCTGCTGCACCGAGGATCGGGTGGCGGTGAAGATCGGCACGTCCGATCCGTTGCGCAGATAGGATAGATCATCGTCATGGGTGATGACCGACACATCGCGCGCAAGCGTCAGCCCCGCCTCGTCAATGGCGCGGCGCACCCCGATGGCTGAGATCATCGACGCGGCGAGGATCGCGGTGGGGGGGGTCTTCATCTTCAGCATCTCTCGGGTCTCACGATGGCCGTACACCTCGGTCATCTCGGCGCTGCGCATCAGGGCGGGATCAGGCTCTATTCCAGCGGTTTTCAGCGCCTTGATATAGCCTTCGCGGCGGCGATGGGCGAAATCCATCTGCTCCAACCCGTTGATTAGCGCGATCCGTCTATGTCCCAGATCAAGCAGAAACTCGGTCGCCCGCTGGAACGAACGCTTGTTGTTCACATCCACCCAGCCATAGCTTTCATCGATCCCCGAGGAACGGCCATGCACGATAAACGGTAAGCCGATGCGGTTGAGCAGCGGGATACGCCCGTCATTCACCCGGGGACCCTGCAGAATGACCCCGTCGACCGAGCCTTTGGCCACCAATGCGTGATACACCTGCTCCTCATCGCCATCATCGACGCGGGTGAACATCATGTCATAACCAAACGCGGCATAGGCGCGTGAGGCCCCGGCGACGAAATCACCAAAGACCGGATTGACCATCTCATGCTGGGTCGAGGCCGGGATCACATGGCCGATCACCATTGCCCGACCGGTCGCCAGCCCTTTGGCGCGGCTGTTGGGGCGATAGTTATGCGCGCGCGCCGCTTCTTCCACCCGCCGTCGTGTCGCCTCGCTCACCTCGGGATAGCCGTTCAGCGCGCGACTGACGGTAGTCTGCGACAATTGCAGTTTTTTGGCGAGGGTTTTTAGGTTCATAGGGTATTCAAAGCGCTTTCAATTTTCGTGGATAATTTGTGAAAGGAATAGAGCGCCACGTCAATCTATTTTGGATCATGGGTGGAAAATCACTCAAAGTTGCTCCTTATCACGCAATTTTCATACTAAGTGTTGACAGAATCTCTTGCGCGACGTCACAAAGGGAAATCCAAAGCGCTTTGGAAAGCGCCCAAAGCAAGGCACCGCGCCCCACGCGGTTGGGAGGAGAAACAATGAACAACAGATTGCTCGCGGGAACCGCAGCACTTGCACTGATCGCTGGCGCGGCGCAGGCCGACAAGGTGACCGTATTTGGACCCTGGCTGGGGCCGGACCAGGAAAACGTCGAGGCCGTGCTGGCGGGATTCGCCGAAGCCACCGGGCATGAGGTCGCCTATGTCGGGTCGGACAGTTTCGAACAGCAGATCCGTATCGACGCCGAGGCGGGCTCGGCCCCCAACGTATCGGTCTTTCCGCAACCCGGCCTTGCCTCTGACATGGCGGGTGAAGGGTTCCTGACGCCGCTGGCGGAGGGCACCGGTGACTGGGTGCGCGACAATTACGCTGCCGGACAATCTTGGGTCGATCTGGGCACCTATGCGGGTCCGGATGGCGCCGAGGACCTCTATGGGTTTTTCTACAAAGTCGATGTGAAGTCGCTGGTCTGGTACAGCCCCGAGAATTTCGAGGATGCGGGCTATGATGTGCCCACCACGATGGAAGAGCTGAAAGAACTCACCGATCAGATCGTGGCGGATGGCGAAACGCCCTGGTGTATCGGCCTGGGATCAGGCGGCGCGACGGGCTGGCCCGCAACCGACTGGGTCGAGGACATGATGCTGCGCACCCAGCCGCCCGAGGTCTATGACGCGTGGGTCGCCAATGAGACCAAGTTCAACGACCCTGCGGTGATTGGTGCAATCGAGGAATTCGGTGCCTTTGCCCGCAACGACGACTATGTCGCAGGAGGCGCCGGCGCGGTGGCCACCACCGATTTCCGCGACAGCCCCAAGGGCCTCTTCAGTTCGCCGCCACAATGCTACATGCATAAGCAGGCCAGCTTTATCCCGGCCTTCTTCCCGGAAGGCACAGTCGTGGGCGAAGATGCAGATTTCTTCTACTTCCCCGCCTATGAAGGCAAGGATCTGGGCAGCCCCGTTCTGGGCGCTGGCACGCTCTGGGCCATCACCAATGACAACCAGGGCGCGCATGACCTGATCAACTACCTGCAATCCCCCGAAGCGCATGAAATCTGGATGGCCCGCACCGGCTTCCTGACACCGCACAAGGGCGTCGATACCTCAGTCTTTTCGGATCCCACACTCAAGAAGATGAACGACATCCTGCTGGGCGCGACCACCTTCCGCTTTGACGGGTCCGACCTGATGCCAGGCGGCGTTGGCGCCGGAACCTTCTGGACCGGCATGGTCGACTATACCGGCGGCAAAGACGCGCAAGAGGTTGCGGACGAAATTCAGTCCTCCTGGGACTCTCTCCAATAACCCCCACTCACTCATGAGCAGGGGCAATCCGGCATGATCCGGGCTGCCCCACCCCTACCCCTTTTCCCGGAGCATGAGAGATGAGCCCAGCGCTGCAGGGTCTTATGACCATCGTGATCGGAGTGGTCGGTTGTGTCGGCTATTTCTACCTCTCCAACCAGTTTCTCGACAAAGTTCTCTATCCCGCGCGCGGGCCGAATGCGGGCCGCAACATCAACCGCGCCAACCTGATCCGGCCCTGGTTGTTCCTGTTTCCCGCGCTGTTCGCCTTGGGCCTCTATCTGGCCTATCCGGTTGTCGAAACCCTGCGACTGTCGCTGACCGACCGGATGCCCGGCGGCGGCTATAAGTGGGTCGGGTTGCAGAACTACCAACAAATGATGCAGGAGCCGAAGTTCTGGGAGGCCATGCGCAACAACATGCTGTGGCTGATCGTGGTGCCAGCCATGTCCACCGGCTTTGGCCTGCTGGCCGCGCAGCTGACCGACCGTATCCGCTGGGGAAATCTGGCGAAATCGCTGATCTTCATGCCGATGGCGATCTCGTTTGTCGGCGCGGCGGTGATCTGGAAACTGGTCTATGACACAAGGCCCGTCGAGCAGGACCAGATCGGCGTACTGAACGCTATCTACATGGCGATTGGCGGGGCCGAGCCGCAAACCTGGCTGACCACACCGTTCTGGAACTCGTTCTTCCTGATGATCGTGTTGATCTGGATTCAGACCGGCTTTGCCATGGTGATCCTGTCCGCGGCCCTACGTGGCATTCCCGAGGAAACGGTCGAGGCAGCCATCGTCGACGGGGCGAACCCGTTCCAGATCTTTTTCAAGATCAAGGTGCCGCAGATCAAGAACACCATTCTGGTGGTCTGGACCACGATCACCATCACCGTGCTCAAGGTCTTCGACATCGTCTTTGCCATGACCAACGGCCAGTGGGAGACGCAGGTGCTGGCAAATTACATGTTCGACAAGCTGTTCCGCGCCAATGACTGGGGCGTGGGCTCGGCCTCGGCCATCGTGATCATGATCCTGGTGATGCCGATCCTTGTCTGGAATGTGCGCAATGCGCGCGCTGAGATGAAATAGGGAGTGCCGAGATGAACAATATCGCTGGCTCAAGATCGGCACTGGTCTGGATCGTCAATCTCTGCGTGCTCGGCCTTGTCTGCCTCTGGCTCTTCCCGACATTTGGCCTGTTCGTGTCCTCCTTCCGCACTGCGGACCAGATCGCCACAAGCGGCTGGTGGCGGGCCATGTTCGCCTCGGAGCAGAACCTGACCCTGCGCACCGCGGCGCCGGACACTCAGGTCCAGCAAGGCGACATGTACGTGATCGAGGGCAATCTGTTCGGCGACAACCCGGACGCGGTAATTTCGGTCTGGGGCGTGTCGTCACGCGATATCGACGCTTATACGCCGGGGGAAACCGCCGAGCTGCGGCGCGGAGGCGAGATCACGGTGCAGGCTGATGGCGGCTATCGTCTGGTCAACACCGAAGCATTCGAAGGCAATCGCGGCCCGCGAGTCTTCGTCACCGCCACAACGCCGCCTGAACTGACCTTACAGAATTATCGCAACATCCTGTTCGATCCGGCCAATGTGGATGGGATGGCCAAGGCGTTCTTCAACACGCTGACCGTGACGATCCCGGCCACGATCATTCCCATTCTGGTGGCCGCTTTTGCCGCCTATGCGCTGGCCTGGATGGATTTTCCCGGTCGCGCGCTGTTGATCGCAGCGGTGGTCGGCCTGTTGGTGGTGCCGTTGCAACTTGCGCTGATCCCGCTGTTGAAGCTGCATCTGGGCGTGGGGATCGGCAAAAGCTATCTGGGCATCTGGCTGGCGCATACCGGGTTCGGGCTGCCGCTGGCGATCTATCTGCTCAGGAACTACATGGCCGGTCTGCCCCGCGACATTATCGAAAACGCACGGGTGGACGGGGCCACGGATTTTCAGATCTTCACCAAGATCATCCTGCCGCTCAGCTTCCCGGCACTGGCATCCTTCGCGATCTTCCAGTTCCTGTGGACATGGAACGACCTGCTGGTCGCCAAAGTGTTCCTGATCGATGCGTCAGGGCAGACCACAGTGATGACAGCGCAGATTGTCGAGCTGATGGGCACGCGCGGCGGCAACTGGGAAATCCTTGCTACAGCGGCCTTCGTGTCGATCGCGGTGCCGCTGCTGGTCTTCTTCGCAATGCAAAAATACCTGGTCCGCGGATTGCTGGCCGGCTCTGTCAAATAGGGTAAACTCATGAACGCTCAAATGGCTCCTCAACCGGGTGTTCCGGTCGAACGTGCGGCGGATTGGTGGCGCGGCGGGGTGATCTATCAGATCTATCCGCGCAGCTTTCAGGACAGCAATGGCGACGGCATCGGTGACCTCGCCGGGATTACGCAGCGGCTGGATTACGTGGCCTCACTGGGCGTCGATGCGATCTGGATCTCGCCTTTCTTCAAATCTCCGATGAAGGATTTCGGCTATGATGTCAGCGATTACCGCGATGTCGACCCGATGTTTGGCACGCTCGCAGATTTCGACGCGCTGCTGGCCCGCGCCCATGCGCTTGGGCTGAAAGTGATGATTGATCTGGTTCTGTCCCATACCTCGGATCAGCATCCGTGGTTCAGCGAAAGCCGGGCGTCGCGCGACAACCCAAAGTCCGACTGGTATGTCTGGGCCGATCCGAAACCCGATGGAACGCCGCCCAATAACTGGCTGGCGATTTTTGGCGGCTCGGCCTGGCAGTGGGACGCGCGGCGGCAGCAATACTACCTGCACAACTTTCTGGCTGCACAGCCCGACCTCAATTTTCACGAACCCCAGGTTCAGGACGCCCTGCTGGATGTGGCACGGTTCTGGCTGGATCGCGGGGTCGACGGGTTCCGGCTGGACACGATCAACTTCTATTTCCACGACAAGGACTTGCGCGACAACCCGCCGCTGCCGCAGGACGCACGCAATGACAGTATCGCGCCGCAGGTGAACCCCTATAACCATCAGGACCACCTCCATTCAAAAAGCCAGCCGGAAAACCTGGCATTTCTGGAGCGGCTGCGCGCGCTGACCGACGCTTATGACGCGCGCGCCTGTCTGGGTGAGATCGGCGATGCCCATCGCGGGCTTGAAATCATGGGCCAATATACCGAAGGCGAGACGCGCATGCATATGTGCTACGCCTTTGAATTTCTCGAAGGCCGCCGCGCCACCGCAGAAGGCATTGCCCAGGTATTCCGGGACCTTGAAGCCGCCGCACCGGATGGTTGGGCCTGCTGGGCGTTTTCGAACCATGACGTGCAACGCCATGCCAGCCGCTGGGGGCTGAGCGACGACGCGTTGCGCTGCTATACCATGCTCATCATGTGCCTGCGCGGCTCTGTCTGCCTCTATCAGGGCGAAGAGCTAGGTCTGGCAGAAGCAGATGTTGCATTCGAGGATCTGCAGGACCCTTATGGCATCGAGTTCTGGCCCGAGTTCAAGGGCCGCGATGGATGCCGTACGCCGATGGTCTGGCAAACCCAGGCGGAAAATGCTGGTTTCGGCAGCGGCAAAAGCTGGCTGCCGGTCAGCCCGACCCATGCAGAAGCGGCCGTCGATCGGCAGGAACAGGACCCGGGCGCAATGCTGCACCATTACCGGCGCGCCATTGCGCTGCGCGGCGCGCACCCGGCTTTGCAGGCGGGCCACCAGGACGATCTGCGCGCGGATCAGAACCTGCTGAGCTTCCAGCGCAGCGATGTATCCGAGACGCTGTTCTGCGCCTTCAACCTTGGCGACGAACCGGCGGTGGCCACGCTTCCCGATGGGTCATGGCAGGTGGTCAGCCAGGGGATGCGAGGCGCGGTAAGCCCGAAGGGGCAGCACGCCATGCTCGGAGCCTGGCAGTATCTGATCGTGAAACGGGCGGAGGGCTGACATCATGGCCGATCTGAAACTCACCAATGTTGAAAAGACCTACGCCGAAAGCGTCAATGTTCTCAACAACATCAACCTGGATATCAAAACCGGCGAGTTGATCGTGTTTGTTGGCCCCTCAGGCTGCGGCAAATCAACCTTGCTGCGGATGATCGCTGGTCTGGAGAAAATCACCGGCGGTGAACTGACCATTGACGGCGAGGTCATGAATGACGTGCCCCCGGCGCAGCGCGGTATTGCCATGGTGTTCCAATCCTATGCGCTTTATCCGCATATGACGGTGCGCGACAACATGGCCTTTGCCCTGAAGATCGCCAAGAAATCGAAATCCGAGATCGACGCAGCCGTCGAAAAAGCGGCCAAAGTCCTCCAGTTAGAGCCTTATTTGGATCGCCTGCCCAAGGCGCTCTCCGGTGGTCAACGCCAGCGTGTCGCCATTGGCCGCTCAATCGTGCGCGATCCGAAAGTATACCTCTTTGACGAGCCGCTTTCGAACCTCGACGCCGCCCTGCGCGTTGCCACCCGGATCGAGATCGCGCGACTGAAAGAAGCTATGCCGGATCGCACGATGATCTACGTGACCCATGATCAGGTCGAGGCGATGACGCTGGCGAGCCGCATCGTGGTGCTGGCCAACAAGGGTATCGCCCAAGTCGGAACGCCTCTGGAACTCTATGAAACGCCAGAAAACGAGTTTGTCGCTCAGTTCATCGGCTCGCCTTCGATGAACCTGCTGCCCGGCACGATCACCGGCACCGGCGCCAAGACAACCATCGCGCTTGAGGGCGGCGGCACGGCGGTTTCCAATATCCCGACTACAGCAGGTGATGACGGCAAGGCGGTCAATATCGGTGTCCGGCCCGAGGATATGGTGCCAAGCGACGGTGATTACCTGTTCAAGGGCAAGGTGGACATCACCGAAGCACTGGGCGAGGTCACCTTGCTTTACTTTGAACCGGTCGCGGGGGCAGAACCGGTGATCGCCAAACTGCCCGGCATCCAGCGCAATCAGCGCGGCAGCGAAGTCGCCCTGACCGCCGATCCGGCCAAGGTGCATCTGTTTCATCAAGGACAGTCGATGCGCCCCACATCCTGATACGGGGCGCAGTTATCAGGTGGCGGGTCGGGGTTCTGCCTCTGGCGTGTCAGATGGCTGAACTTCGCCATCCAGAATCGTGGCCTCGTCCGGGGCATCCTCGGGCGCGTCCTCAACCTCATCGGATTTATCTTCCAGCGCACCCAGAATCAGAGGCAGCATCTGCGCACCGGTTGCGGTTGCAACCTCCTGTTTGGTCGGCGCGGTCCAGGTCAAGGTATCGAAGCTACCGCAATTGGCACAGACCGGCGCCCATTCGGGCTGAATATCGTGGCAATTGTCACAAACCCATTGCGGCCCGCGCGGCGCGGTCAGCGCCTTGGCGAGCCAGCCCTGCACCACCGCGTCCGAGGCCCCTTCACCACGTTCGATCGCCGCCATCAGGGTAAAGACGCGCGCATCCGCGTCCGGCATCTCGACCAGATCGCCCAGCGCACGGCGCGCTTCGGGGAAGTCTTCGGCGACCACGTTCAACTCGGCCATGACAAGTCGTGTTTCCGGGTCGTTGGGATGCAACCGCGACAGGGCAGAGAAGCGGCGGACCCGGTTTGCGGGTGTCTCGTCAGGGTCGATCTCGGCAAAGGCATGGGCCAGTTCCGGGTGGGGGCGGACCTCCCATGCTTTCTTGAGAATCTTCGTTGCATAGCGCGGCTTGCCCTTGGCGATATGCGCGCGCGCCGCCATGGCGGCAGCCGGGATCAGATCCGGCGACAGGCGATTGGCCTCGATCGCGCGCTCCTGCTGATCGATGGTGCCATCCTCATCCAACAGCTCCTTGGCCTCGGACAAAGCCAGCACGGCATCGCGGCGTTTATAGACGTCCCGCGGCAGGGCGCCGGATTTCAGCTTGGCGGTCAGTGTCGAGCGGGCACCCGCCCAGTCCTGTGCCTTGGTCTGCAAGCTCAGCAACACATCCTGCGTCTCGCCATGTTTCGGCTTCAACTCCAGCGCCTTTTCGGCCAACTTGCGCGCGGTCTCTTCGTCGCCATCGGCCAGCTTTTGCTTCATGATCCCGCGCACGCCAACAAAGCGGGTCGCGTTGTTGGTGACCAACTTCTTATAAGTCTCGGCGGCGCGTTTGGTGTCGCCGTTCAGTTCGGCCGCCTGCGCCACCAAAAGGTTGGTCAGTTCTGGCTTCTGCAGCAGCTTCTCGGCCTTGCTGGCCTTGGCCATCGCCACGTTGCCCTCACCCGATGCCAGCGCCATCAGGCTATCTGCCAGCGCCTGGTAACCCCGACGCTCGCGGCCCCGGTCGAAATAGCGCGACATCGCGGTTTCATCCCCGTTGAGGAATTTCAGCGTCGCGATCAACAGGGTCAACAGCTTGAAGAACAGCCAGACGAGGCAGACCAGCACGATCAGGGCAAGAACCGATTGCAGCGGCCCAAGTGTGTATTCGGTACCGGCGATCGTGATCTGCACGCCGCCTTGTGTATCCATCAGATACCCGGCACCCAATGCCAGCAGCGCAACAATCGCCACCAGAACGAGAATTTTGAGCAGTGACCAAAGCATGGCGGGTCCTTCAGTTCGAGTTCAGGCTGGTTGACAGGGAATCAGCGGCGCTCAGCGCCTCCTGACGGGAGGTCGCGCGCGCGATCCAGTCGGCCAGCGCCGCCTTGGCCGCGTCCGGCAAGGCGTCCAGATCGGTCAGCGTGGTCGAGACATCGCCCTTGGTCAGCGCCGCCTCAGCGCGGGACAGGACCGCATCGGGGTCAGAGCCATCGCGCGGCTCTACCGAGCGTGCGCCGGTCTGGCGCTGGATGAAGGCCATCAAACCGCTGCCCTTGTCCGTTTCGCGTGCATCCGCCAGCGCCGTCCGTGCGGCAGGTGCAAAAGATTCCTGCAGCGCGCTCAGCGTGGCAACACCATCCGTGGCCGAGGCTGCCAACGCGCCGGGGATATCGACACCGCCGGATTTCAGTGCCTCCAGCGTCTTGGCATAAGCCGCGCCGCTCTCCAACTCGCCGCGCAACTGCGCGGCAGCGGTACGATTGGCGGCGGCCTGCGCATCAGCGCTCGCCTGCGCCTTGAGGTCCTGCGCCTGCTTCATCATCGATTCGACTTCGCTGCGCTGGCTGGCCATCGTGTCCTTGAGCTTGGCCAGTTCCGCATCATAAGCGGCGACTGCCTCTTTCGAGGCCCCCTCGGTGACGGGACGTTTTTCCAAATCGCTCAGGCGCGTTTCCAGATCCGGCAGGGATTTTGACAGGTCCTGTATCTGGGTGGTCAACGTTCCCAGGTCGCTCGTCATCGGATCGATCTGCGCGGCCAGCGCGGTGATCTTGTCGCTCAGACCGGCAGCGTCTGTGCCGCTAACCTTCTGATCAAGCGCGGTCAACGCGTCACTCTGCTGTTTCAGCTGGGTTTCAAGCGCGGTCACTTGTGTGGTCAGGCCGCTGGTGTCCGAACCCGAGCCAAACAGACCCGCCTGGCCCGCAACAAAACCGATTCCAGCCGCCAGAACACCACCAATCAACGCTGGCACAAACCCACCCGATTTCTTTTCCGGCTCTGCCGGAACGTTTTCTACATAATTCGGGGTGAAATTCATTTCAGCTTCGGCTTCGGCTTCGGCTTCGGCTTCGGCTTCGGCTTCGGCTTCGGCTTCGGCTTCGGCTTCGGCTTCGGCTTCGGCTTCGGCTTCGGCTTCGGCTTCGGCTTCGGCTTCGGCTTCGGCTTCGGCTTCGGCTTCGGCTTCGGAAGTTACCGAATCTGAGACCGCATCCGTGTCAACAGCTTGCTCAGCCTCGCCCTCGGGCGGCTCTGTGGCATCGGCATTTTCAACTGCCTCTACCGGGTCAGCCTCGGATGAGGTCTCCTTGCTGATCTCAGTCTTTTTCTTACCGGCCACCGAGCATTTCCCCCGTGATTCTGAAAATTATTAAACACCAGACCCTTGCAAAGACTAATGCGCGTCCGTGCGGCCCTCAACCCGGTTCACTCGTTTGACGGACAATTCAACGATTTTTCTCATCGCAGCGCTGTCCGGGCGGTCTGCGATCAATAGGTTTTGAAAGGACAATGTTTCAAGGGGTTCCGCCACGGCTGGGCTGAGTGCTGTCAGCCAAAGTGGCGCGCGAATATGGGCGGTTTCGGCAAATTGTCGCGCCGTACGTGGCGAGAATAGCGGCGCGATAACGGGCTCGGACCCGGCCAGAACCTGAACCGCTGCGTCGCTAAGGGGCCGCAAGAATTGATTATAAATCGCCTGTTCATCACACGGGATACCCGCTTGCGAAAGGTTCCTGGCAATCTCGCCCCGCGCATGCACGCCTCGTAAATGCAATAGAGGCGCGGCGGGTTTTTCCCTTGTTAGGGTCGAAATCAACTGCTGCGCCGTATCACCTGATTGTGTTGCTGGCCATCCGGCGTCGCGCGCCGCATTGGTGGTTGCCGCCCCGACGCAATAGCAGGCCAGATCGCGGGTCTGGATCAGGTCGCCAGCAATCGCAACAGCATTGGCCGAGGCGAAGACGAGCCCGCGAACATCCGACAGGTCGGGCGCGACATCCAAAGGGCGGATTTCGATCAGCGGCGAAAAGACCGGCGTCAACTGCTTAGAAACCTCGGCAGGCAACCCGGCGATGAACCGTTCAGAGGCGGCGCGCGGGCGTGTCATCAGCAGATGCATCTTGGTGTGGCCTTCCGCCTCGGGATTGTTTGCCGGAACGCGGGATGCTACCCCGCAGCGGATATCCTATGCAATCCCGGGGATGCATGACACGACATCTGACCATATTGGGGCTGGAAAGCAGCTGTGATGACACGGCCGCCGCCATCGTGCGCCAGACCGAGGAGGGCACGCCCGAAATCCTGTCCTCGATCGTCTATGGGCAGACCGATCTGCATGCGGATTTCGGCGGCGTTGTGCCGGAGATTGCAGCGCGCGCGCATGCCGAGAAGCTTGATCTGGCAGTGTTCGAGGCGTTGACGGCTGCTCAGGTGAATCTGACAGAACTAGACGCCATCGCGGTGACCGCCGGGCCGGGGCTGATCGGCGGGGTTCTCTCGGGCGTGATGTGCGCCAAGGGGCTCTGCGCGGCAACCGGGCTGCCTTTGATTGGCGTGAACCATCTGGCCGGGCATGCGCTGACGCCGCGCCTGACCGATGGGGTGGCATTTCCCTATCTGATGCTGCTCGTCTCAGGCGGGCATTGCCAGTATCTGATTGCGCGCGGCCCCGAAGAGTTCTCCCGCCTTGGCGGCACTATAGACGACGCACCCGGCGAAGCCTTTGACAAGACAGCCCGACTATTGGGTTTGGCCCAACCGGGTGGCCCTGCGGTCGAAGCTGAGGCGAGGAACGGCGACCCGACACGGTTCCGCTTCCCGCGCCCGCTTCTGGACCGGCCCGATTGCAACCTGTCGTTTTCGGGGCTGAAGACAGCCGTGCTGCGGGCCCGCGATCAGGTCGTGGCCGAAAAGGGCGGGTTGACCAGACAGGACCGCGCCGATCTCTGCGCCGGGTTTCAGCAGGCGGTCTCTGACACTCTGACCGAGAAGACGCGGCGCGCGATCAGTCTCTACATGGGGGAAAATCCGACTGAACCGGTGGTGGCTGTGGCCGGTGGCGTTGCGGCCAACGGCACGATCCGGGCCGCGCTGCGGGCGCTGTGCGAGGAGACCGGCGCGCGGTTTCTGGCACCGCCGCTGGCGCTATGCACCGATAACGCCGCGATGATCGCCTATGCCGGGCTGGAACGGTTTCGCGCCGGCGCGCGCGACGGCATGGAGCTTGCCGCGCGGCCTCGCTGGCCGCTGGACAAGACCAGCCCGGCCCTGTTGGGCAGCGGCAAGAAAGGGGCCAAGGCATGAGTGTTTCGGTTCTGGGAGCAGGCGCGTTTGGCACCGCTTTGGCTGTGTCGCTCGCAGGGAACGGGCCGGTGACGCTCTGGGCCAGATCGCGCGCGCAGGCGGATGCAATGCACAAGGCACGCGAAAACGCCGAACGTCTGCCGGGCGTGCCCCTGCCCGAAGCGCTGACCGTCACCGATGATTTGCACATGGCGGCGCAGAATCGGACGCTGTTGCTGGCCGTTCCGATGCAGAAACTGCGCGCTTTCCTAAGCGATCATGCCGAAGCGCTACGGGACAGGTCTCTGGTTGCCTGCTGCAAGGGGATCGAGTTGAAGACCGGACTGGGTCCGATCGCGGTGATGTCCGATGTCCTGCCCGATGCCCGCACTGCGCTGCTGACCGGGCCAAGCTTTGCCGATGACATTGCGCGGGGTCTGCCTACGGCGCTGACCCTGGCCTGTGCCGAGACGGATCTGGGCGCGGCGCTGCAACATGATCTGACGACTGCCAACCTGCGGCTGTACCGCACCAATGACACGATCGGGGCCGAGCTTGGCGGGGCGCTGAAAAACGTGATGGCCATCGCCTGCGGCACGGTGATGGGCGCAGGATTGGGCGACAGCGCCCGCGCCGCCCTGATGACGCGCGGCTATGCCGAGATGCAACGTTTTGCGCTGGCCTGCGGTGCAGAGCCAGAGACGCTGGCCGGGCTTAGCGGCTTTGGCGATCTGACGCTCACCTGCACCTCGGACCTGTCGCGCAACTATCGGCTGGGCCTGTCGCTGGGACGATCCGAGGGGTTTGACCCCTCGGTCACGGTCGAGGGAGCCGCGACCGCCTGTGCCGTTGTTGCGCGAGCAACCCAGATGCGGATCGACATGCCGATCTCGCGCTGTGTGACCGGGCTGCTGGATGGCGCCTTGACCCCGGATGCGGCGATGGCGCAACTTCTGGCACGACCGCTCAAGGAGGAATGACATGCTGATAGCCCTGATCGCGCGCGA
This sequence comes from Ruegeria jejuensis, assembly GCF_041537905.1. NCBI lineage: Bacteria > Pseudomonadati > Pseudomonadota > Alphaproteobacteria > Rhodobacterales > Roseobacteraceae > Ruegeria > Ruegeria jejuensis. Next base: position 58,551 of record NZ_JBGRUO010000016.1, read on the forward strand.
CAAGGATGGCGCGCTGCAAACCCGTCTGGATAACCGCACGGCGCATCTGGCCCATATCGAGGACACAGGCGTGGTTGCGCAGGCCGGTCCGTTGCTGGACGGCGACAAGATGATCGGATCGCTGATCATTCTGGACGTGGCTGATATGGCAGCGGCGCAGGCTTGGGCCGACAATGATCCCTACGCGAAAGCGGGGCTATTTCAATCGGTCGATCTGATCGCTTGGAAGAAGGTGATCGGGTGATGGCATATTGGCTGTTCAAGTCCGAACCCTCGACCTGGAGCTGGGACCAGCAGGTCGCCAAGGGCGCGGCGGGCGAAGAATGGGATGGCGTGCGCAACTATCAGGCCCGAAACCACATGCGCGACATGAAGCTCGGCGATCGCGGCTTCTTTTATCATTCGCAGAAAGAAAAGGCAGTGGTCGGCATTGTCGAGATCTGCGCCGAGGCGCATCCCGACAGCACAACCGACGATCCACGCTGGGAATGTGTGGACATCAAGGCGGTCCGACCCTTCACCGAGCCGGTGACGCTGGAACAGGTCAAGGCCGAGGAATCGCTCGCCGAAATGGTGCTGGTCAAAAGCTCGCGCCTGTCAGTGCAACCGGTGACCGAAGAAGAATGGCGCAAAATCTGTGCCTTGGGGCAGACAGAGGCGGACTGATCGGGCATCTTGGGCGCAGGTCCAATAGCGGAGAAGTCAGCAATGGAAGTGCTCAACATCCTCGTCGCTGCGGTTGCGGCATTTGCCATCGGGTCGGTCTGGTACATGAAACTGGCCGAACCGTGGATGGAAGCCTCAGGCGTGCCGCGCGGGCCGGATGGCCAGCCCGAAGGCGGGATGAACCCCAAGATCTTTGCGATCGGCTTTGTGCTGCAATTGATCGTGGCCGGAATGATGAGCCATGTGTTCCGCATGAGCGGGATCGCCTCAATTGGCGCGGGTCTGATCAGCGGTATCGGGGTTGGGCTGTTCTTCATCTCGCCCTGGATCGCGCTGAACAACATGTATGCCATGCGGTCGTTCAAACTGACGCTGATCGATGGCGGCTATGCCACGCTTGCCTGCGGCGTCATGGGACTGGTTCTGGCGCTGTTCTAGGGTGATTTTGCGTTTAATGGGGGAAGGTCCTGACGATACAGAACCTTCCCCGTCCCCACGTGCTCCCAACTCACCACACGCGAAAAAATTCGAAGGTTTGACCGTCCTGGTCCTTGGTTTCACTATCCGCCCAAACGCGATATTTGGCAAACTCAAAGCATTTCGGATTGAGTTAAAATGCGAAACGCCCACCTGTCCCCGGTGGACGCTTTCAAGTCTGAGCTGCCCTTAGCCGTAGACCGATTCTTTGCCGAAATGCTTGGTCAGCATGTAATAGACGACGGCGCGATACTTGTTGCGCTCGGACTTTCCGTAAGTTTCGACGACGGAATTGATGCCGTCCATCAGCTCGGGCCCGTCGGCAAGGCCCAGCTTCTTGATCAGAAAGTTCTTCTTGACCGTTTCCAGCTCGCTGTCCTGGCTGGAAGCAACGGTGGCAGCATCCGCATCATAGATCGCCGGGCCGCAGCCGATGGTGACCTTGCTCAGCAGTTCCATATCAGGATCAATCCCGCATTTGTTCTTCAGATCGTCGGCATATTGCGCGATCAGCTCGTCACGTTTTCCCATGGCAGTTCTCCCTTGATTTTCGTGCGTTTGCGAGCGTTTCAGCCCCGTCGCGCAAGCTAGTCAGCCAGCCAATTCACACAAAGGGAAAATTCCGCTGTGTTCCCCCTATCTGCAGCCAGCGCGCAACCTGTTGCGAATTCTTAGATTTTATTTTAACATTTACGTTAAATAGTATTTTGCCCAGACTGAAAGGCCCCGACATGTCCGCATCATTTCCCAATGAATCACCTACATATCGCACAGCGCGCAACGCGCTGTTGCACTCGGAACTGGAGCTTCGCCAGAAGACTGAAGAGGTCGCCGCTCTCCGCCGAAAGCTGCCAAAGGGTGGTGCTATTGCCGAGGATTACGGTTTCCGGGCGCTGGATGGGTCAGACGCGCCGCTGTCCTCACTGTTTGGCGATCACGACACTCTGGCGATCTATTCTCTAATGTATGGCCCCAATGCCGATGCGCCCTGCCCGGCCTGTTCGTCGCTGCTGGATGGGTTTTGCGGTCACGCCGCCCAACTGACGCGACGGATGTCGCTGGTCATCGTGGCGCAGAACACGCCGGAAAAACTGACCGCCTTGTCCAAGCATATGGGCTGGCAGGCGCTGCCGATCTACTCGGCCTTGGGGACCAGCTATCAAAGCGACTATCTGGCAGAGAGTTCCGAGGGCAATCAGATGCCGATGATGAACGTCTTTTGCCGCGACGGGGATGGCATTCATCATTTCTGGGGGTCCGAGATGCTGTTTGAACCCAGCCCCTGGCACCCGCGCCATATGGACAGTGTCTGGCCGCTCTGGAATGTGCTGGACATGACGCCGCAAGGTCGTGGGGATTTCATGCCTACCTTGCGCTGAAGCAGGAAAGAAGGCCGGGCAGACGCGCCGCCCGGCCCCGACCGGATCAGTACCGGTAGTGCTCGGGCTTGTACGGGCCCTCGGGCTTCACGCCGATATAGGCGGCCTGCTCGCTGTCCATCTGGGTCAGCTTGACACCGATGCGGTCCAGATGCAGGCGCGCAACCTTTTCATCCAGATGCTTGGGCAAGATGTAGACCTGATTGTCGTACTGATCGCCTTTGGTGAACAGCTCGATCTGGGCCAGAACCTGGTTGGTAAAGGACGCCGACATCACGAAGGACGGATGGCCGGTGGCGTTGCCGAGGTTCAGCAGGCGACCTTCGGACAGCAGAATGATGCGGTTGCCCGAAGGCATCTCGATCATATCCACCTGTTCCTTGATATTGGTCCATTTGTGGTTCTTCAGGCTGGCCACCTGAATTTCATTGTCGAAATGGCCGATATTGCCAACGATGGCCATGTCCTTCATCGCGCGCATATGCTCGATGCGGATCACGTCCTTGTTGCCGGTGGTGGTAATGAAGACATCGGCGCTGGCAACTTCGTCTTCCAGCAGGGTGACCTCGAACCCGTCCATCGCGGCCTGCAGGGCGCAGATCGGATCGACCTCAGTCACTTTCACACGGGCACCAGCACCGCGCAAGCTGGCGGCAGAGCCTTTGCCTACATCGCCGTACCCACAAACCACGGCAACCTTGCCGGCCATCATCGTGTCGGTGGCGCGGCGGATACCGTCAACCAGCGATTCCTTGCAGCCGTATTTGTTGTCGAATTTCGACTTGGTGACAGAGTCGTTCACGTTGATCGCCGGGAAGGGCAACTGACCGTCCTTGACCAACTGGTACAGGCGGTTCACACCGGTGGTGGTTTCCTCGGACACGCCCAGGATCTGGCCGCGCATCTTGGTGAACCAGCCGGGCGAGGCCGCCATGCGCTTGGCGATCTGTGCCTTGATCGCCTCTTCCTCTTCCGAACCGGGAACAGGGATGATGTCTTCGCCGGCTTCGGCACGCGCGCCCAGGAGGATATACAGCGTCGCATCGCCGCCATCATCCAGGATCATGTTGGGGCCATCTTCGAACAGGAAGGATTTGTCGAGGTAATCCCAGTGCTCTTCCAGCGTCTGACCCTTGATGGCAAAGACCGGGATACCGGCCTCGGCAATGGCCGCCGCCGCGTGGTCCTGGGTCGAGAAAATGTTGCACGACGCCCAGCGCACATCCGCGCCCAGTTCGACCAGCGTCTCAATCAGAACCGCCGTCTGTATGGTCATGTGCAGCGACCCGACGATCCGCGCGCCTTTCAGTGGTTTGCTCTCGCCATATTCCGCGCGCAAGGACATCAGCCCCGGCATCTCGGTTTCCGCGATATCCAGTTCCTTGCGGCCAAATCCGGCCAGCGAAATGTCTTTGACGATATAGTCCCCGGGCATTCTGCGCGCTCCATCTGCAACGATCAAATCCTGCTTGGCCCCGTAGCATCCAAAGCTACAAGAGGCAACGCGATTGACCATCGCAGGCGCTGGGTGGCGCAAATCAGGGGAGAGGGGGAGGGACGCGTTCGCTAAAACTGGTCCCGGGTCAACTTGGCGTGCCGTCCGGAATGACGAGCGGTACGGCCTCGAAGAAATCAGTGCCCGCGGCGACAATACAGGAAATGCCGTTGGCCTGGGTCAAGAGTACGGTGAATGTGCCGGTTTCTTCTGAAGTCCAGATTTCCATCACCGAATGTGAGCCACGGACATTCTGAAGACCACCGACCTTTAATTGTTCGGCATATTTGTCTTTCAGATTGGCGACAACGCTGTCGCGGGCTCCACAAGAGGCGGCAAAGGCAGGCGGCGCAGTGGCGGCCATACCGAAAGTCAGGGCAATACCCAACAAACGCTTGAACATGACAAGCTCCTTTCGTTACAGGTTTCTGTCTGAGAGGGCCGCCCAGGGAGGATAAAATGGCGTCCCCCTCGATTAATATATCGTGATCCCGCACCCGTTTTTCAAACCACGGGCGCTCAATAATTTGTTCGCAATGCGTGATCAGGATAAGGAACATTGTGCGATCGAATTGTGGCAAAAACATGGCAAACACGAAGGGCTGTGGCTGAATGGCAACGCAAACACGGGCTTGGCAGCGGATGTTATCGGGGCGTAGACTGGACTTACTGGATCCGACCCCGTTTGATATCGAGATTGAGGATATCGCCCACGGGCTGGCATTTGTGGCGCGTTGGAACGGCCAGACCAAGGGTGATTTCGCCTACTCCGTGGCCGAACATTCTTTGCTGGTCGAGGCGCTTTTTGGCCGAATTTCCCCCAAAGCACCCGCAAAATGGCGGCTGGCGGCCCTGCTGCATGACGCGCCGGAATACGTGATCGGCGACATGATTTCACCGGTGAAATCCGCCGTGGGGCCAGATTACGGCAAACTGGACGACCGGTTGGCCGCCGCGATCCATATCCGTTTTGGCCTGCCTGCCGCAGTGCCGAAAACCGTGAAACGCCAGATCAAGAAAGCCGACAAGATCAGCGCCTGGATGGAAGCCACCCAGATCGCCGGGTTTTCCGAGACCGAAGCCTCCAAGTTCTTCGGCCGCCCGGACAAAGCAGTGATGGAGGGGTTGCAGATCACGCTGCGGCCACCAGTGGAGGTGCGGCGGGCGTATTCTGATCGGCATGGGGCGTTGTTGGCATTGATTTGAACATGTGGCTTGACCCCACTGCGGGCGCCGACGGCTTAAGCTTGGCCGTATCCTCGACGCTCGATCCCATCCCTATGCCGCGCAGTTCATGGCCCGCGACTTCGATCGGCAAGTCGCTGAGCTCCAGATCCGGATCGCGGTGCTCAACCGCTACACCGCTCTTGGCATTCCACTCTCCCTCGCCCTCCACTGCCCGACAGGCGCATCCAAAGGATGCTGCCGAGAGGGGCTTTGATCCCGGTCGCGTCGATCAGCAGGTGCAAAGGACCCGTTCCTCCGCGGTAAGGGATGGCGATGCTCAAGGTCTTCTGGCGGCGACACAGGGTGCTGAAGTCCGGCACTTTCCAGTCAAGCCCTGCCAACCGCAACAAGCTTTCGACGAACCCGGTCGTTTGGCGAAGGGGCATGCCGAACAACACCTTCATCGTGAGACAAACCTGGATTGCCGCATCGCTGAATTCGCGCTGACGACCGCGCTTGCCGGTCGCTGGCGCATGCCATTCCATCTCGGCATCAAACCAGATCGATAATGAACCGCGCTGCTTCAGCGCTGTGTTGTACGAAGGCCAGTTCCTGGTCTTATACGTCGTAGGGGACCAACTGCTCATAACATCCAGCTATCACGCTGGATTCAAACAGTGAATCCCTTACCCATTTGTGCAACAAAGCCGGTAGCAGGTGAAAGTCGTTTTGTGATCTCTGTCATGCGTCGCTTGGTGCTATGCTTTTTGGACAGCTCGTGTTTTCCTTTGCCTATGGCTAAGGATAAGCTCGGTTTGGCGTATGTCGCGCTCTTGATGGCGATGCTCATCAGCGCTGGAAACTTCTTGTTTGGCAACCTCGCCGTCAATGAAGTTCCTCCGTTAGTCCTGGCCTTTTGGCGCAGCTTCATCGCCGCGATTTGTGTGCTTCCATTCGTCCTCGCCAAGCGGGCCAACCCGCTGCGATACTTCGTGCAAAATGCGCTGCGCATTTCAATCCTTGCAATCGTCGGTGTGGTATTCACGCCGTGGCTCGTGTATCTGGCGCTGCGCTCGGACGATTTGATCGATCTCGGAGCTGGCTACACGAGCGTTCCGCTGCTGACGATATTGCTTTCTGCCGTGTTGCTGCGAGAGAGGTTAAGGCCGGTGCAGTATCTGGGTGTTGCGCTGGCGCTGGCGGGTGCGTTGGTCTTTGTCTTCAGAGGAAATCTGACGAATCTGATTGAGTTCAAGCCGCATCTGGCGTTCCTGCTGATGATTGCGTCCAACTCTTTTCGGGCGCTCTATCTGGTTCTTCTCAAAAAATGGGACTTGCACCCAAAGCCCGAGGAAGGACTATTTGTCATTCTGGTAATTGGCACCATCGTGATGTCGCCCATTTTTCTGGCGTATGAAGCCAGCACGCCCAAACCCTTCGACTATTCGTGGCAGGTGTGGGGTTCGATTTGTTTTGTTGGCATCGGTATGGGTGCAATCTATCTCCATCTGATTAATTTTGGCACGAAAGAACTAGGGGCGTCATCTGCCTCGCTGTTCTCCTACCTGGTTCCGATCTTTGTTGCGGTCGAAGCTATCGTTGTACTGGGGGCGGAGCTTCATCTCTATCAAGGCGTCGGTGCTGTACTCATTGTCAGCGGTGTATTGATTGCAACCCGACTGCACTTCGAGGTTTCTCGCACCGATCACGCGCCGCACTAAGCATCAGCTATTGATACCGAAATGTCTGACATCAGCACCTCTGGGCCTGATTGAAGGATTTGCATAACGGAAGGTTTCTGGCTCATCTGAACCGTTAAGGAGTGAAGATGAGACGGAAAGCTGGAACCGACAAACCGACGGCTGAACGGGTCGTCAAGGACATTCACCGCAAGACGCGCAAGCACCATTCTGCGGAGGAGAAGATCCGCATTGTGCTCTTGCTCTGGGTCTGGGCGAGGGGCTCGCCGTCAGCGACGCAATGCGAAAGGCGAGCGCAGCCGCTGGCCAGAGTGTGCAGCAGACCGGCCCACTACGTGCAAGGCCATTGCGAGGAGACCAATAGGGTGCACTTGCTATAACGAGCCCCTCCGACGAGAAAGCCAGCCAAGCGCTGCACGTCGGGACAAATCAAAGAGCGTACCTTCGTGTTGAAAAAAATAAAACGCAGAATCCGGTTCGGTTCGAATTCTTGGAAGGCAGGCCCGCATTTCCTCTCACCCCATAGAAACCGCCCATGGGAGAGTTGAACAGCCTCAGGTGATTGAGACGGTCCAGCTTTGATCGGCTGGAGTTCGGCCCTCAAGCACCTTGCGATAGGCATCAACCGCCGCATCCGCCCCCTGAGCATGGTTCAGAGCCAGCCAGGCCTCGCTGCGCTGGCATGCCTCTTGCCAGAACGCGCCTGAGCGGCGTTCGAACTCACCGGGGCCCCATTCCTTGCGGCGCTTGGCCATATGGCCGGGGGCAAAGAACATCTCGCTGCGTTCTTTGATGTAGTGTTCGCCCATACCCGCTTCGGTATAGTGTGTCAGCCCAACATGGCTGGTGAACATCATCGCATCGCCCAGAGCTTTATGCAGGCGTCCGATCACCTTGCCTGATCCGGACATGTCGATGATCAGCGTCTTCTGATCCGGCGAGAAACGCTCCTCGATCTCGTCATAGATGATCACGTCATCATACAGGCCCAGCCCCTGTACTTTGTCCTTGTTCCCGGACGAGGTCAGGCCCACGACCTTGGGCGAATTCGGGTCCATCCCGAACGCATAGGCCGTACCAATTCCCGTCTTGGACGAGGCCGAGACGATCAGAACCTGATTGGCGCCGAACCAGTTATTGTCCAGGGCGAAGTCATAAAGACAGTAGGAGGTCGCATAGAGCGGCCATAGCACCATGCGCATGTCATCGGTTGATGGATCGTCCTTGGGATCGTTCGACAGGCGTAGATAGCGGTTGTAAACCGCCGCGAGCTTTGAGCGGTGTTCGGAGCTGTCAAAAAACTGGCTATCCCGGACTGCGTCCGGGTGCAGGATTGCGTGGCTTGCCATGGGCCAATAGCCATAAAGCCGCTCGCCGGGAACAATGCCTTCAACCGCGCTTGTCTCGACCAGACCAATCCCCCAGACCGGAATGACACCCCAGTCGGCATCTGCGGTTGGATAGAACTGCCAATAGCCCATCCTGTCTCCAACAACGCCGTAAGTTACGTTGTTGGCGGTCAGGCCAAAGCGCACAATCCTGACCAGTATCTGGCCATCTTGCAGATCATCGACCGGCGTTTGAGTTCGGCGCATGTCCGAAAGCCCCGATTTGCGAACTTCGAGTGTCGTGATTGAAGTCATAAGCTCCTCCAGTTTGCGCATAACCTAGCCCGTCGGACTGTCGGCGTGCAAAGGACGCTGCGTCAGGCGGGATCAGGAAAACCGGTCATTGCCCAGTCAGAGAGACCTTGATGGAGTGGATACCCCCGCTCTACGGCATCGCAATGTGCCAGAGTGGTGAAGTATCACCAAGCAACGAGTAGGATATCCATAGACGATGTTACACTAATTGGGGTCGATCACTGACCGGCAGTTGATCGCATAGCGATCAATGAGAGGTTGGCCAAGCGCGTTTTTCATTTGCCCGGGGCTACCAGAGATGGATCGGTTGTGTTGCGCAAGAAGCTGTCTCGGGCTCAGTTCAGTCGCTATATGGAACGCCACACACGCTGCATTTTTGCGATGGAGGCCTGTGGTAGCGCCCATCATTGGGGTCAGTTGATTGCGGAGTTTGGTCATGAGGTGCGGCTGGTTCCACCTGTTTATGCCAAGCAATACATGAAGCGACACAAGAATGACACAGCCGACGCCGAGGCGGCTTCACGTCCGACGATGCGATTTGTTTCAGTAAAACCTCTGGCGCAGCAAGCACAAGCCATGGTATATCGCTCGCGTGACATTCTGGTTCGGCAAGGCACGCAACTGATCAATGCACTACGGGGTCATTTGACAGAATTCGGCGTTGTTGCACCTCAAGGCATCACGCAGCTCAAAAAGCTGACCGCAGTCATTGATGCTCCTGAAACGGAGCTTCCCGAACTTGAGCGGCAACTGGCCCACGATTACATCGACATGGTTGAAACATTGCCCCCTGTACAATCACCGAAAGACGCGCCTCGCATGAACAACGTGGATACTCAAACAAACGATGGTCGTCTGATACCAAAGCAGCAGTAGGTTTGTTGATCTCATGAGGCCGCCGGTGTCCTGACGAGTCGTGAGGTTGCAAGCCTGTTTCATACAACTGGACGGCAATCAGCGCAGTCTGAAGCAGGAATTGGCAAGAACCTGACACGCACATTCAGTTTACTCCAAGTTGAGTACGGCCGGCCCTAGCTGTCGGATCGTGTCGCGGGCTGATGTGAAAGATTACCTCGTCTCAGCGACATGAAATGTCACAATCAAAGGACTTTCGAACATGCAAATAATCACCGGAACTGACGAACGTGACTTCCTTGAAGGTACATCCGAGGACGAAGTAATCATCGGTGGCGCGGGTAACGACCAACTTGATGGTCGGGGCGGCAGCGACATCTTTGTCTTTGGTGACGATCATGGTGGTGACACGATACTGGGGTTTGGGAACAACGACCGGCTCGACGTCAGCCAAATCACAGGCGTGAACAGCATTGAAGACCTGTCGATTACGTCGACCGGTTTGGGCACCATCTTAGTCGATATCGGCGATGGCAACAGCATCGTCCTGCCCTTCGTGAACCCCGAGCAATTGACAGAGGCACGTTTCATCTTTGCGGATGGTTTGATGGTGCGGATGGCGTGGATTACCACGAAAGCATCGGGAACCTGACGCCTGCCGATGTCTACTTCGGCCGGGCCGAGACCATCCTCAGACGTCGAAAGGAGATCAAGAACAAGACAATCCAGAAACGCCGCTTGCTGCATCGTCAGAACGCGGCATAAACTGAAACAACAACGAGCCAGATCCTCCGATACCGACCACACGCTCTTGTTTCAAATCATATGATTACGGACAGATCGGGTTTGGGAAACTGCTTAGGCTCTCGCCCGGCGATCACGTCGCGACCCTTGGCTGTATCTGCGTAGATGCGGGCATAGACGATCTTGCCGTTCTCGACCTTGAACAAGAAGCAATGTTCATTGTCCATCGTCTTGCCATTCTTGGCTTTGGCACGCGCCTTGACCGGCACGATGACATAGTCACCGCCATCAATCACCGCATGGGCGTCATAGTCGAAATGGTCGTAATACTCGGTGTAAAGCAGGGTCCAGAAGGCCTTGAACTCCTCAAGGCCGTTGCACGTTCCGCCATAGGGCAGCGATCTGGGGAATTCGAATACTGCGTTTTCGTCCAACAGGGCGATCAACGGCTCGCGCTTGTTTTCCTCATAGCCCGAATAGGCCAGGCGGCAGGCCTCGATGATCTCGGCGTTGCTCATTATTTTTCCTCCCTATCGCGTCAATTCTTAGCTGGTGTCCCGGGGTGCTTGTTCCGCGAGCATTGCGTCACGCAGCACCGCCTTTTGTAGTTTGCCGTTTTGATTGCGCGGCAGCGGATCTCGCCCTAACCGCCAGAAGTCGGGCAGTTTGTAATCGGCGATCCGGTCTGTCAGAAACGCAAGGAGCGCGTCCCCGTCGATCTCATCATCGGTCTTGAGCATGATCTGGGCTACTGTGCGTTCACCCAGCACCGAGTCCGGTACGCCAAAGACGGCACAATCGGCCACATCGGGATGCGCCATAAGAGCGTTTTCGACCTCGGCAGAGAATACCTTGAACCCGCCGCGCGTGATCATGTCCTTCAGGCGGTCATGAATGTAGAGTCGTCCTTCCTCATCACGACTGCCGATATCGCCCGAGCGCCAGAAGCCATCGGCGAAGGCTTCGTTGGCTGCAACGTCGTTCTCCCAATACCCGGGCGAGACATTGGGCCCGCGAATCCATAGCTCTCCGGTTTCGCCAACTGGCAGTTCGGCACCATCGGCACTCATAATCCTGATCTCATCACAGGCTAGAGGCAGCCCGACGCTGGACGGAGCGGCATCGGTTGCTTCCGGCGGCATGATAGTGCAGACCGCGCAGGTTTTGGTGGCGCCATAGGCATTGATCAGCCGCAGACGGGGAAGGTTTTGGCGTACCCGTTCGATCACTGCGGGCGGCATGATTGCCCCACCGTAGACACCATAGATCCAAGAACTGAGATCGTAGTTCGCCAGATCGGGAGACATCATGCACAACTGGTACATCGTGGGCACCATCACCACGAAATTAACGCTCTCAGCCTCGATCATTGCCATCGCCTTGGTGGCTTTGAATTCTGGGAGCATCACGATTGTTCCTGCGCTAGCTAGTGTCACAGACATGAGCGGTCCAAAGCCGGCGATGTGGGTTGCCGGCAACGCCAGCATGCTGCGCAGAGGGGCATCCAGGGCCAGCGCGTAGAGATAGTGCAAGCAGGTATGAACGAAATTCACATGGGTCAGGATGGCGCCCTTGGGCTTGCCCGTCGTGCCCGAGGTGTAGATGATCGCTATCAGATCTTCCGCCGCCAGGGCCGGGAAAGACCGTGCCATTTCGGCCTGTGGCAAGCCGCCGTCATCCACAACATAGATCGTTTCGATGCTGCTCCTGACCGGGAGTTTACCGCGCCACTTGGCGGCGGTGACGGCAAATCTGGGGCGGGCATTCTCCGCGATATAGGCGACCTCAGCGCTGCCAAGGCGTGTGCCGAGCGGAATGATCACACCACCGGCGCGCACAATTGGCAGCACGGCCAGCAGGAATTCGGCCCGGTTGTCGAGCATCACGGCCACCGGTCGCCCTTTTTCAGTCCCGCAGCAACCAATCCGCTAGCAACGTGATCTACCTGTTCGTCGAGATATTGGTAGGTCCAACGGCGGTTGCCACATATCAGAACATCGCGTTCAGGACTACGCGCGACGGCGAGGCGAAACATGTCGTCATAAGTCTGCGGACGACGGTCAAAAAGCGAGACCGTTGGGTCGGCAAAGAGAGCGCCAGCGCTAATCTGATTGAGACTGGCTGGAACGACCCAACGGTCTCGCTCATGCACCCCATACGGCGCCACATCGCCACAAGTGAGTTCGGTGTCGAAATGCTGGTCTGTGCGTTGGGGAATCCCGAAATCGCTCACGATCACCTCCTGAATTGAACCACGTCCGGGCTCGCGGCTTATGCCTCCGCGTCCACGCTTGGCATCGGATCGGTGTTGATTTCATCAAGGCTGGTGACGTAGCCCGATGGCGCGAATGGCGCGCCCGCAATGCCCCAGTCATCGCGCGAATATTCACGGAAAATCACCCAAACACGGCTCATGTTATCCAAGTCCATCGCCGCGCCTTCGGCCTCCAGCGCAAGCTTAGTGAGATCACGCATCACGCCTTGCTTTGCGCGTTGGCTCATCAACCCTTGGATGGTGTGAACCCGGAACCGGTAGCGGGGTTTTTCGGCGGGCCGCCCGCCGACAAAGAAATGCGCCTTTGGCAGTTGATTCACCATGGACCAGGCGATTTTTCGCGCCTCGGGTTCATCCGGCAGCTTTTCCCACCACATCAGGGTCTTGGTCGCCTTGTGCATCAGGTCGTCCAGAGCCTCGGGTGACAGGCTGTCTTCGGTCAAAGTTAACTCAACCATTGGCATGGGTTTGCACTCCGTTTCGATTGTAACTGGGGCTCGGATCAGCTGTTGTGATCAGATGGTCTGACTGCCGAAAAAGGCATTGAACACGGCCGCCGTGTGGGGCGGGGTTTCAAGCGGCGGATAGTGGCCTGCACCGCTGAGGCTTTCGAAATCGGCACCTGGGTAAATCGCCATGATGTGGTCACGTGAGACCTGTTCGGTCAGGAACGGGTCATGTTCACCGACACAAACCTTCACGGGCCCCTGATACGCACCCACGCTAGTCGACGCATCCTCTTCAGTCCAGGCCTTGAGATATCCGGCAATCGCAGACTGGGTTACGCTTTTAGCGGATCGCGCTGCAACCGCCGCGCCGAAAGTACCGCCCAGGCGGTCTGCCGTTACAACGCCGGTGATCTGCGCCCGCACATCTGGATTCTCTGCTGAGGAAGCAAAAAAATGCGCCCGTACCGTCATCCAAGGGGAACCCCCGCGGCGGCACCGAGCACAAAAGCAGCATTGACGACACCCGGCCAGGATGTTGCGCTGCCAATAGCTGCGCCGCCTGCCCGCCCATCGAATGACCACAAAGGCCAAAGCTGGACCAGCCCAAATCATCCGCCACAGCCAGCAGGTCGCTGGCCATCTCATCAATCGAGAAGTCCCCAGTCATCCCGCGGGATGCGCCATAGCCGCGGAAGTCCGGCAGAGCCACCGTGAACTGGTCACGATCCACATACTCCATCATAGGATCGAAGGTAGAATGATCAGCCAACCAGGAATGGGCGGCGATCACGCGTACAGGGCCATGTCCGACGAGTGTATGGCTCAGCATTTTGTCCTCCCAGACTTTAGCTGTATATGCAGATATTAACATCTGATGCGTCGAGTCAAGGCGTTTTCGTCGTTAAAACCTAGAAAAGTTAACCAGTCAGTGCCGCAACCTGATTCAGCATGCCACGCAGGTCGCCCGCATCTTCGTGGCCAATCGAGTCCTCGAAATTACGCTGCGCCTCCTGCCAAGCGGGCAAGGCCTCCGTCAGCAATGCTTTGCCTTCGGCCGTCAGCCCAACCCAACGCTCGCGCCGGTCTTTGCCCTTCTCAATGCTGAGATATCCGTCGCGTTCCAACGGCTTAAGATTGCGCGTGACCGTGGTGCCGTCCATGATCAAAAGCTCAGCCAAATCGTTGATCCGCACCTTCTTCTCACGATCCAAATAGAAAAGGATTGAGAATTGCGTGGACCTGATTTTATGCGGAGCCAACATCCGGTCATAGGTCGCGGTCAGACGCCGTGACGCACGGCGCAGCGCGGTACAATTACACCGACCTTGATCAATGTCCAACGGATGTTCGGTCGCCATGATCAGGCCTCCAACTCTACCCCACTGGGCCCTGACACTTGCGACAGCACATGCGCAATGGGGACCCGGTCATGCGTTATAACACATGACCAAGACAACCTGTACATACATCTTTCGACGTAGTCCACTCGAAATACATCAAATTTATCACAGTACGCGACCGGTCGCAAAGCGCCGTCGAGCGTTTCATTGGAGAGGCTGGCGGTTCGGGAAACCACCAACCTTGTTCGCATAAGCCCGTAGGCTCGATCAGCCGTCGGCCCGTTCCACTACGAATGAGGCTGTCGTCGTCGCGCTACCACCGATATTCAGCGTCCCGGCCCGGCGCGCACCCGCGACCTGATAGTCACCTGCGCGGCCCGTCACCTGCTTATGCGCATCCAGCACCATACGAACCCCCGAGGCACCCACGGGATGGCCCAAACCGATCAGACCTCCGGATGGATTGACCGGCAGCCGCCCACCAAAACCGATCGTGCCATCTTCAATCGCCTTCCAGGATTCGCCCGGGGCGGTGATACCGAAATGGTCAATGGCCATGTATTCGGTGATGGTAAAACAATCATGAGTCTCGATCACATCCAGATCCGTGGCACTGCCGATACCCGCCCGACAATAAGCATCATCAATCGCTCCCTTCACATGTGGCAACACGTAATCCGAGCCAGCGCTTTCAGTGAATTTGTCCTCAATGCACATGGTGGCCGTGCTATGGCCCCAGCCTGCAACCTTTGACAGGCTTTCGACGGGCCGACCGGATTTCTTCGCAAATTCCTCCGCAAATCTAGGCGAAGCGAGGAACACAACGGCGGCACCATCGGTTACTTGACCGCAATCCCGACGGCGCATCCAGCCTTCGATCACCGGGTTTTCAGCGTCATCGGCAGTGAAGGCGGCATTTCGGAATTCCCATTTACGCGTTTGCGCATTGGGATTGCGGCGCCCGTTCTCCATCGCGATGCGCGCGATCTCCATCAGGTGGTCGTATTCCAGGCCATGGCGCCGGTGATATTCGACGGCCAGCTCACTGAAGAGATGCGGCCACACAAAGCCCACATCATCGGCTTCGCGCCCCACCCAGCGGGCGGCCCCCAAATGTGCCGCAGCCTGGTCGCCATGAACGTTCCGCATGAATTCGACGCCCAGGACGCAGGCCAGATCGTAGCGCCCCGCCTCAATCTCTGCCGCCGCCGCCAGAACCGCAAGAGAGCCCGAGGCGCAAGCGGCCTCATGCCGAGCCGTGGGCAAACCCGAAAACGCGGGATCAATGGCCACAAACATGCCGCCCAACTGGCCCTGACCACAGAAAAGCTCGGCTACAAAGTTCCCAATGTGGCAGGTTTGCAGATCCTTGGCCTCGATGCCGGTTTCGGCCAACCCGGCCTCCAGACAGGTCTTCATCATGCCATAAATATCGCCGCCTTCACGGGTCCAGTTCCGCGCAAAATCGGTTTGATGTCCACCCAGGATATATACAGCATCGGTCGCCACGGGTCTCTCCTCGCTTCGCCATCTCGTGCAGAGGAGCTTCCAGATTATTCATTGGAGACACACGTTTCTGCGTTTTATCTGCATATGCAGATAATGTATTATCTTGGTGGTTGTCAACCGTCCAAGGGCGTCTTGTGCCTGCATTGTATTTGCCCGTCTCCATGCCTGCGAGCCGGAGGCGTACCTTCAATGCTGTGCCGAGGCCAGTAATTCTGGACATTTGCTACCGGTGTGTCCGTCGTCATGGATTTTGGGACAGGTGGCGGCGTAATCTAATAGAGAATCTGGCTCATCTGTCTGGTTTGATTATGCGGCAGATTTGCTGTGAAGCAAGCGCCGGGTTCCGAACGTCTTTCGTTTGATCCTTTCTCGTTGTTCCAGGATGGCCTGGCCGCGCCCGAAACAGACGTCGGCGGGTGTGAGCTTCTATAGGCTTTCGTGGTAGCGACTGTGGTTGTAGTGATCGACGAAGGCGTCGATCTGCTCACTGAGATCAACCGGCAGGCAATAGTTTTCCAGCAGCATGCGGTTCTTCAAGGTTTGGTGGTACCGCTCGATCTTGCCCTGGGTCTGCGGTTGATATGGTGCGCCATGGATGTGATCCATCTACTGATCTTCCAGCCAGTCGGACAGTTCGCCAGCGATGTAACTCGACCCATTGTCACTGAACAGACGGGGCTTGCGCAGGACGGTTGCCTGATCGCACCCTGATGCCCGTAAAGCGAGGTCCAGCGTATCGGTCACATCCTCGGTCTTCATTGTCGTGCAGAGTTTCCAGGCGACGACGTAACGGCTGTAATCGTCGAAGATCGTGGACAAGTAGAACCACCCCCAGCCGATGACCTTCAGGTAGGTGAAGTCCATTTGCCAAAGCTGGTTCGGTCACGTTGTATTGTCTTTGAACTCGTCAACCGCAGACAGAACCGCATAGGCCGGACTGGTGATCAGATCGTAGGACTTGAGGATGCGATAAACCGAAGCCTCTGACATAAAGTGCTTTTCCGTGTCGGTGACCCCGAGGTCAAGAGAGAGTCCTGACCGGAAAGTTTGGGGCGTGTGGCGGTCAACGGCGGCTTCTGGGCGAAGAGAAATTCCCCAGATGAATCAATCGCGAACTTCATTCTGCGGCGAGCCTATGAGCCGCATTGCCAGACCTGGGACGTTGGGTAGTAGACAGATGTCGTTTTCTAAATCGTCCACGATACACCAATGCGAAGACGGGTGGAGTGAAATAAAATGAGACGACGGTCGACAATAAAACGCCGCCGGCGATCGCCACGGCGAACGGCGGCCAGAATGCACCTGCACCGAGGATCAAAGGAAGGAACCCGCCGAAAGTAGTAACCGTCGTCGAGATGATGTGGCGGCTTGATCCGGACACGACCCTCGCCATGGCATTGCGATCCCCGTGAATCGCGCCCGGGTCATTTTGTAGCCCGGTCAAAATGATGATGGCCGCATTGACGGATACACCGATTGAGCCGATGACGCCGATGATCGCCGTGATACCGAAAGGGAACTGCATGATGGCCAGCGACAACATCGAGAGGCCAGCGGACAACACGCACACCACAAGAGTCACAAGGGTCAGCCGGAATGAGTTGAATGTCAGCACAATAGTTGCAATGGACAATGTGACGATTAAACCGACAGATGCCAGCAGATTTCCGACGGTGTTGGATCGGGCGTCGCTGTCTCCGCCCAAGGACATGGTGAAGCCTTGTGGCAAAATAAATCCCGACGAATCAAGCGCCTCCAAAACGTCCTGCAAGGCCTCTTCTGGCAATACACCCGGCACGATAAACGCCTGAATGGTGTTTTCGCGAATGCCGTCCGTTCGGGTTATGACGCTTTCGGCCGGTTCAATAACGGGCCGGGCCAGTTCTGACAGTGGCACTGCAGGAAACACGCCCGTTGCAGAGACCGCGGCCGCATTCGGCAGCAAGATGGGCATGCTGACAATCGTGCTCAGGTCCGAGCGGAATTTGTCACCCAGACGTACACGAACAGGCAGTTGCTCCGTTCCCTCGATCAGTGACCCGCCGGTAACGCCGACCAGCGCGGCGTTCAGCTGCCCGGCGATATCAGCCACGTCAAGTCCCAGCAATCGTGCTTTGACCTCATCAATCTCGAACCTGATTTGAGGGTTGCCGCCGTTGACGCTAGCCCGGGCCTGGGTAACCAAATCAAGATTGGCCATGATCGAGCGCAATTCATCGCCCAGGTTCCGAAGAACCGTGATGTCCTGTCCTTGTATCTTAACCTCAACCGGTGCCGCGACTGGAGGACCCTGAACCAGATCGCGCACGATGATCTGAGCGTCGGGAAATTCGGTGTCCAGGCGGCCCTGCAGCGCCCCTACCAAACGTGCGGCGTCACCTGCGGTTTCGGTCGTGATCATGCCCTGCGCAAAGCCGGGCTCGCGCGATCGGTTACCGACAATATTGTAGTAGAAGGCGGGGCCGGACTCTCCGACTGTCCAATAGACGCTTTTCACGCCTTCATCAGCCAGCAGCATTTCGTCGATCTGTCGCGCGGTTGCTTCGGTCCTAGCAATCGATGTGCCGCCCGGCATATCGACCTCGATATAGAACTGGTTGCGGTCGACGCCGGGAAAGAACTGCGCGGTCAGCGTCGGAAAGGCCGCAAAGCCAAGCGCCGGAAGAACCAAGGCCAGCGCGATGGATCGCACCGGGTTGGCAACGGACAAACGAATAGAGGCTTCAAACAGGCGCGCAAGCGGTGGGATGCTGATGCCGCGGCTCAGCATTCCGGCGTCGGCCCGGTCCGACAGAACCCAGCCCGCAATCGCTGGCGTCACAGTCAGGGCGACGATAAGCGACCACACCAACATAAGCACTACTGCGATGGCGATGGCACCGACAAAGTCCCCGGCAGGCCCCGGAAGCAGGATCATCGGCGTGAAGGCAAGCGCCGTCGTGACGGTCGATGCCAACAAGGGGGCGGCCAGTCGGCGGACAGCATCCCTGACGGCCGCAAGACGCTCCATACCATCCTGCAGGCGACGCCGGATCTCGTCGGTCATCACGATGGCCGCGTCAACCAGCAATCCCAAAGCAACAATGAGGCCGGTGACCGACATCTGGTGAATGGGCAATCCGATCATGTTCATGGTGGCCAACGTGGCCAATGAAACGACCGGCAGCACCAAAGCGACAATTGCTGCCGCGCGCACCCCCAGCGTTATGAACAGAACAATCACCACAAGCGCTACGCCGATGGCCATATTGACTCCGACCTCTGTCAGACGATTCGTCGTGTATTGGCTTTGGTCAAACAGCAGTAGTTCCTGAATACCCAAGGGCACCGATGGGGCACCTGCTTCAAGCTCTTCCCGCAAAAAGCCGGTCCATCGGTCTATCTGAACACCGTCCTGTGCCAGAACACCGACCAGAACGGCTGGCTTACCATCAGCGAAAGCTATTGAGGACTGCGGGTTGCGCGCACCACGGTCTACGCTTGCAATGTCGCCCAGCTGCACCACGGCACCTTTCGCACTTTCACGCAGGACGATGTTTCTGATGCGATCCAGAGTCTTGATTTCTCCGCTGATGGTGATGGTCAGATCCACGCCCGATTGCAGTCGCCCCGACTGGACCTTGCCATCCGCTTCAGCAATTCGCTGTGATATCTCGGCGGCGCTCAACCCCAATGCCGCAGCCTTGTCCATGTCGACACTGACCAAGACTTCCTCGTCTGGCTGTCCAAAGTAATCAACGGCCCGTGTCGCTGGAATGGCGCGCAGTCGGTCACCCAGCGCTTCGGCATGGCGAGAAAGCAGGGTGACTGGGAAATTCGGATCATCCGCCGCCACAGCGATCACAGCGGAATAGGCCGAAATACCCTCGGCATCGAATTCCGGAGGCAATACACCGGATGGAAAGTTCTGGCTGGCATCGTCAACAGCATCCCGCGCTTCAGCCCAAACCTGCTCGATACTGGCTGCGTCCAACGTTTCCAGTAACTCAACCGAGACGACCGAAACGCCCGAGCGAGAGACCGAGCTGATCTCATCTACCTCAGCGATCTTCCGAAGCTCTTCCTCGATCTCCGCCGTGACCAGCGCTTCGACCCGTTCTGGGTCAGCCCCCGGGAATTGCGTCGTTACGGTTGCGAAGAGGTTGGTTATTGTCGGGTCTTCTTGCCGGCCCAGCGACAAGAACGAAGACAGCCCAGCGGATACAAGCACCAGAACAATAAGGGCAACGAGTCTGGGGTGGCGAAAGGTCAGGGTTTCCATGGGATCGCTCCGTTACTCGCCGGTTCCAAAGGCCACACGCTGGCCAACAGTTACACGCTGTGGCCCCCGATCAATCAGGACAGTACCGTCCGGAAACTCCCCGCGGACGAAGACGCGGTCATCCTCTGCATGAAGCACTTCGACAGTAACCAGCCGCACCGTCTTCTGCGCATCAGCGACCAGCAGCGTCCATTGCCCGCGCGTCCCTTCTTTCAACGAGGTTGTCGGAACCCAGGTCCCTGAACTTTTGACAGGGTCAAGGACATGCACGCGTGCAGTCTGACCGAACGCAACATCTGGTCCGTGTTTCAGATTGAACAGTGCTGTTCGAGTGCGGGTTACTGGATCAATATCCGGGCGCAGGGTCGCAAGTTCTGCCCGATAGTTCTCGCCCGCTATTTCAATCTCAACCTTGGACAGCAACGCGGGGTCGACGTCCAGAGGAACCCCGATGCGAACCTGCGGCGACACGACCTCGACTATGCCCAACACCAGTTCACCAGAGCGTAACGTTTCTCCGCCGTCCACATGTCGGGCGGTTACTTGGCCCGCAAACGGCGCCTCAATGCTGGATTTTTCAATCCGAACCGTCACGTCGCGCAGGGCCGCGTCGAGCTCGTTGGTTCTGAACAGCAATTCATCTTGTTGCGCCACCGCCTCGTCCAGACGAGCCTGACTGGCAAAGCCCTGCTCGATGAGCTTTGCGTTTCGGTCGAGCGTTTTCCGGGCAAAGGCAAGCTGAGCCTTAACGGCATCCCGCGAGGCGGTCAGGCGGTCGCGTTCTACCTCTAGCAGCGCAACATCCAATGTCGCAAGAAGCTGACCCTTGGCAACTTCATCCCCTTCATCCGCCAGAATCTGGTCCAGCGTACCATTGAGTTCGAACGAAACATCCGCTGCGCGCTGCGGTTCCACCTGACCGATGAAAACGCGATCAATGGTATAGGTGCTCTCGGAAGTTATTGGCGTCACGGAGACCGGGGTCACTGCCGCAGCGTCCGGTGCTGGTACGGCGTCCGCCCTACGCATCAGCTCGGAAGCTCCGAAGTAAACGGCGGCTGTCGCGACAGCAACGACGCTGACAGTCAGCCCAACCCTCGCAGTACCGCGCAACACGCGCGAAAACAGGCTCTGCTTAGTGGTTTCTGATGGGGATTTGGCGGAATTCGGCATTATGACCTCATCAAGTTAGCGTCTCTAACATATGTTAGAAGTTCTCACTTTGACAAGGGATACGCGATCTGACACATGTTGGATCATGACGAGCACGAAAAAAATTCATTCGCCAGGCAGCAATACAGACCGTCAATCGGTGGGGAAGAGGGCTTACCATCACGGCGACCTACGCTCTGCTTTGATAGAAGCAACTCGGCAACTGGTTGAAGAAAAAGGCCCGGACAGTTTTTCGGTTTCCGAGGCCTGCAGACGGGCTGGCGTTTCGACTGCCGCCCCCTACAAGCACTTCAAAGACAAGACGGAAATGCTTGTCGCCGCCGTTCTTGAGGGAATGGGAAGGCACCAAAACAAGGTTCGTGCTGCGCTGGAAGGCATCCCAGAAGGATCGCCAGAGCGTATTACTGCGATCGGGATTGAATATATTGCATTTGCTCTGAATGAACCGGGGATTTTCCGGCTGAAGTTTGGCGGGTTCACGGATCGCATCGCCGATCCCCGTCTGGAAGAAGGCGGGCAGCAAAGCTTTGGAATTCTTTTAACCGAGGTTGCAAAATGTCTGGGCGAACCCGGAAGCACAGAAGAGGTGCGCCGCCGTGGGTTCCTGCTATGGAGTTTTGTGCACGGACTTTCGTTTATCCTGCATGAAAAGGGGCTTGCAGAAAAAGGTTCGGAGTTCGATTTGCATGATCTTCTCGAGGATGTCTCGGAAAGAATGCTGAGTTGATTGCTATCCCGTCATGGGGCGCTTGACCGACGATATCCAAAAAACTGCCCAAAAACGGAGTTAGGTCTTTGCACTTAGGACTGCTTTGGTCCGAATTGCGCAACTTAGGCGGCGACACCACAGTGCTTTGCAGCGACAGTCCGGTATGGCGGGCAGCGCTGTAGCGACGGCTGTTTGACCAGGACGGCGCTAAGGGCCGGCACTCGATAACGGTTTCTCCTGGCCGTTCTATGCCTGATCACCTCTTCAAGTCGGAGCAAAGCGACGTGTCGCTTGCAAGATGATCGATCAGGGCGCGCACGCGGGTCGTCAGTCGCCGGTTCTGTGGAAACAGTGCGGCGACGACATAGGGTGTAACGCAGTTGTTGGCAAAGAGCTCGACCAATTCTCCCGACTTGAGAGCTTCTGAAACGGTGTAGGCTGGACAGCGGGCAACCGCGACGCCAGTGGCTGCGAGCCGCGCTGAGGCTGCCGGTGCGTTGGCGCGAAGCCGGCCGTTGACATGGACCGCCAATTCCTGGCCGTCCATATTGAAACGCCAGATCGTAGATTCCGTCATATTGCCGTCCAGAATGCACTCATGTGCCTCCAGCGCGTGCGGGTGTGTCGGCATGCCGGTCCGTTTCAAATAGGCCGGAGATGCGCAGACTACCAAAGGCATTGAGCCTAGCTGGCGCACTTTGAGTGAGCTGTCGCGCATCGGTCCGATGCGGATCGCAAGATCTAGACCTTCGTCAATGATTGACACCCTTCTATCCGAGAGACGAAGGTCAATCTCCACTTCCGGATGCAGTGCAGCGAAATCCGCTAACGAGGGCGCGAGCCGCACCGACCCAAATCCCGTCGGAGCCGAGATATGGATGACACCGCGCAAAGCTGCTTGTTGGTTCCTGACGGCCTCTTCCAACTCGTCGAACCCATCAAGAAGCGGTTCACACATCGTCAGATAGGTGGCACCGGCATCCGTCAGGGACACACTGCGTGTGGTTCGGTTGAGGAGTTGAACGCCAAGCGCCTCTTCCAGATCCGCGACGTACTTGCTGACCAACCGAGGGGATCGTCCCATACGTTGTGCGGCAAGCGTGAAGGAGGCGTTCTTTGCGACAAGCGCAAAGGCCCGCATGCGGTCGATCTTATCCATAGCTCACTGCGCCCTTTCAGGGCCTAAACATTCCCTAAAATTGACGATTATCGCCCGAGACTGCAAGTCGTATCTGTCTTGGCAAATGATCTACCCAAGCAGGAGCCGTTACATGTCAAACGCCGTTCGCATTCACCACTTCCCCAAATCAGGCCACGCGCATCGCGCTTTGGTTTTTGCCAAGCTCGCAGGGATTGCCCATGAGGCTGTCTTCGTCGATCTTGCGGCAGGTGAGAACAAAACGCCTGATTTCCTTGCCATGAGCCCGAATGGACAGGTGCCCGTGCTGGAAGATGGCGACACCGTTGTTTCCGATTCAAACGCCATTCTTGTGTACCTCGCCCGAAAATACGCACCCGGCTGGATGCCAAGCGATGCCGTGGGAGAAGCGAATGTTCAGCGATGGCTCACGCTTGCTGCCGGGGAAATTGCCTTTGGTTCCTGTGCTGCAAGGCTGATTACGGTGTTTGGCGCGCCCCTGGACGTGGACTTTGCGGCTGCAACCGCGGCGAAAGCAATGCAAAAGCTGGAACAGGGTCTGGACGGTCGCGACTGGCTTGTCGGTGATCGGCCGACCATCGCGGATGTTGCGGCTTATTCCTACACAGCCCATGCGCCAGAAGGGAATGTTTCGCTCGAGCCATACCCGAACGTCCGCGCCTGGATTGCACGGTTCGAGGCATTGGATGGTTTTGAGGCGATGCCCGCCACCGCCGTTGGTCTTGCCGCCGAGTAGTGCAAAAGACGTTTCCAATGGCAATCGAAGACCTACGCCATCCCTTACCGCTGTTTTGCCAGCATCAACGAGTACCCGATCCAGGAAGAGGATCTTAAGTTCTGTTGGCCCTAGGGGTGGCGTCCCGACGATCACCCGGGCCTGAGTGATCTGGGTCTTTGACGAAAAGGTTGAGCAAACAGGACAAAATGATGTTTGACGCAGACACCCCATTTCATTCGGGCGAACTGGCGGCACAGGAACGCGTAGGTGTCAAAGGGCTTGCTGCGCGCGTGGCGCCTTTCATCCGAGATCACATGCCGGACCAACACCGCGCTTTCTATCAAGCTCAACCGTTTCTGGTTGCGGCCTCCAGCGATGAGCAGGGGCGTGTGTGGGCGACGATCATCGAAGGCGAGGAGGGTTTCATTGGCTCGCCAGACTCCCGGACGCTGACGCTTGCAACAAAGATCGATCCGCAAGACCCGCTGAGCGAGGCTATTCTGGCGGGCACTGATATTGGCGTGGTTGGCATCGAACTGGCCACGCGCCGCCGCAATCGCTTCAGCGGCAGGACGCGTCCAATCAAAGATGGCTTCGCAATCGATATTCGACAGACCTTTGGGAATTGTCCGAAGTACATTAACGAGCGGGAGTGGTGGCGTGTTGCAGCGACGACAGCGGCTGACGCGACAGCATCCGCTCAGCTCAACTCCGAACAAATCGCGCGCATCGGCTCCGCAGACACCCTGTTCATCGGATCGGGCAGGCAAGGCTCTGAAGAAGCGATGTCCAACGGCTATGACGCATCCCATCGTGGCGGGGAGTCGGGGTTTGTCCGTGTGGTTGGCCCGCAAAGACTGCGTATCCCCGACTACACCGGTAACAACTTCTTCAACACGATCGGGAACCTGCTTGAAGACCCGCGTGTTGGGCTGCTTTTTGTCGACTTCGCAACCGGCGGGCTTTTGCATGTGACGGGAAGGGCCAAGGTTGAGTGGGACCCAGAGGAAGCGCGTGACCCAAGCATCCTGCGTGTGATTGATGTCGAGATTGACGCAGTCGTCGACAGGCCAGCCGCGCTTTCTCTACGGTGGTCTGCAGAAGCGGCGGCGATGACCAAGCTAACTGTGACCGACAAGGTCGTGGAAGCCGAGGGTATCGCCTCATTCTATCTCGTGCCCACAAACGGCCAGGCTCTGCCATCTTTTCGTGCGGGGCAGCATTTGCCGATTGCTCTCGACATCCCGGGCCATAGCGCGCACGTGCGGCGAACATATTCGTTATCTGGCTCGGTCGCGAATCCGCACTACCGGATCAGTGTCAAACGCGAGGCAGACGGTATCGGGTCTCAATTCCTCCATGACGAGGTGCATGTGGGCGACGTGATTGAGGCCAAGCTGCCCGCCGGTGACTTTGTGCTCCCCGACGATGACAAACCATTGGTTTTCGTCAGCGCTGGTGTCGGCCTGACACCGATGCTTGCAATGCTTCACGAAGCCTCGGTTGACGAAAACGACCGGCCGGTGTGGTATGTCCACGCGGCCCGAAATGGGCGCACCCATGCGTTTGGCAGTGAGGTTGATCAACTGATCGCGGCAAATCCGAACGCCACCCGACAGATATTCTTCAGCGCGCCGGAAAGCACTGATCATCTGGGCCAGACCTTTGACGCCCAAGGCCGGATCACTGCTGCCGACTTGCTGTCGCTTAGGGCGGGACCAGACGCGCACTATATGCTTTGCGGTCCTCTGGAGTTCATGACCGGTTTGAAAAACGGCTTGGAGGCCGCCGGCGTCGCAGCCGACCAGATCAAATACGAGACTTTTGGAGCATAGTTCCAAATGTCCGAAATCAGTGCTGTAGTCCCAGCATCCGCGGATTGCGCTGAATGTCGGCCAATGGGATGTACCGGCTGCTTAACCCAGCAGGTTAGGCTCTGCCTAAAATGTCAGTTCACGCCCGGAGTCTGTCCGTTTCGCCAATTCGCGGAACTGGCTGATTAAACTGTCGCTCAGGCGGAATCTTTTTGTTCAGTCGATGACTTCGCAACAAAACCAGCATCGCATGCACGTCATTCTTCGAAATAGCTACGGTGCGTGGTGTAGAGAGCCTCAATCGTCGGTGTCAGCCGGTCAAGATGGGTCCGAAGAACGCGTTCGCCAGTTTCAGCATCGCGTTTGAAGAGCGCATCCAATAGCGCTTCGTGGTCCGCATAAAGCGTTTCCATAGCCTGTTGACTGGTCAGAGAGAGCATACACAAGCGATCAACCTGTGCCTTGTTGGCGGCGATGATTTCGAACGCAAACGCGTTGCCTGATGCCCGACACAGCAGCTTGTGAAACTGGTAGTCCAGCTCATGGAAGTCTTCTGCATTCTCGCGCGAAATGGCATCGCGCTGCGCCCGCATGTTCGCTCGAAGTTCGGCATCCACCGAAGTGTCGCGGTTTCGGGCAACCGCGCGAATAACCTCCAACTCGATGGCCGCACGTATGAATCGTGCGTTCGAGATGATCTCTTTTGAAAACGGGCGGACGATCGTGGCGCGTTGTGGGCGTATCAGTAGCAGGTTCAGATTCGCCAGGCGCGTGAATGCTTCGCGCACCGGCTGGCGGGAGAACCCAAAGGATTTTGCGGTTTCTGTTTCAGAAATCTTGGTTCCTGGAAGCAACTCCAACCGGACAATCTGACCAAAAAGCGTCTCAAACACATGATCGGTTCCGGTTTTTCTGCTGGGTAAATCCACGGCTGCTTTCATCACTATCGTCCGTCTCTTTGCATCACAAGTCTGGCAAAACACTAGCAAAAGGTACAGCCATAAAAATGTTGACTAGGTTTTTACATGCCTCTTCTAGCATG
Source organism: Ruegeria jejuensis (assembly GCF_041537905.1). Taxonomy (NCBI): domain Bacteria; kingdom Pseudomonadati; phylum Pseudomonadota; class Alphaproteobacteria; order Rhodobacterales; family Roseobacteraceae; genus Ruegeria; species Ruegeria jejuensis. The sequence goes on from NZ_JBGRUO010000016.1 coordinate 85,126, forward strand.
AAATATAGAGTTAGCTTACATTTAATTGTTGACTAGTATCCAAGATTGGGCGAGCTTGCGTGAGATGACCAAGGGAGGCTCACCATGAACGTTGAACTTGCTCAGCGCGGCAAATCTGTTCCTGCGCTCGCGCTGGAAGGCAAAGTAGCGCTTGTAACCGGTGGTGGCCGCGACATCGGTCGAGCCTGCGCACTTGCCTTGGCGGAGAAGGGTGCCTCTGTTGCGGTCAGCTACAATTCCAGCGCGCATGGAGCAAATGAAACGATCGCGCAAATCGAGGACGCGGGCGGCCGCGCCATGGCAATAAGCGTCGATTTGTCGAAACCGGACAGCGCCGAGGTTTTCGTGGAGGCTGTCGTTGCCGAATATGGCTACATCGATACCCTAGTGAACAACGCCGGCGGTCTAGTTGCGCGCAAGACCATGGAAGAGATGACCCTCGCCCACTGGAAAGCCGTTATGGACCTGAATCTGACCTCTGTTTTCTCCATGACAAAGGCTTGCCTGCCGCATATGCGTGAGAAGGGCAGCATCGTGAACCTGGCCAGCCTTGCTGGCCGCGACGGTGGCGGACCGGGTGCTGTGGCCTATGCCACATCGAAGGGCGCGGTCATGACGATGACCCGCGGATTGGCGAAAGAGCTGGGCCCGAAGATCCGGGTAAATGCCCTCTGCCCAGGCATGATCGACACTGATTTCCACAACGTCTTCACGAAAGACGATGTCCGGACGAAAGTCGCGGCATCTACACCGCTGAAACGCGAGGGTACTCCGCAAGAAATTGGAGAGCTTGTCGCATTTCTCGCGACTGACGGTGCAGGCTTCGTAAATGGCGCCTGCATTGATGTGAACGGGGGCGTTGCGTTTTCTTAGAACTGCGGCAGCTCACCCATCCTGGGCGATCACGCCCAGGGCAAAGACGCTAACTTGAACTGGGAGGAAACAATGTTCAACTTCACGCTGAAGTCTATCGCCGCAGCCGCTGTGGTCGTTGGCGGCATCTCCGCTGCAGACGCGGATGTCACGCTACGCGGTGCCAGTATGTTCGATGAGGAACATGCGTTTACCAAAACCTTGCGCGAGTTCGAGCGGCTCGTATCGCAGAAGTACGACGGCGACGTCGCCTTTGACCTGCGCCTGAACGGCGAACTTGGCGTTGAATCGGACTATGTGACGTACCTGAACCAGGGTGTCGCGGTCGACTACACCATTCTTGCCCCATCCAACATGGCCGTCTTTTCGGAATCGATTCCGCTGATGGACATGCCCTTCCTGTTCCGCGATCTGGAGCATTGGGACGCGGTCTTGTCCTCGGATACCTTGAGACCGTTGGAAGATGACCTCCGCGAAAAGGCCGGTATCGTGATCGTAGGCTATCACGGTGGCGGCGTGCGTAATCTCGCCTCGGCTGAGCCTATTACCAACATGGACGAACTCGCTGGCCACCGGATGCGCGTCATGGGCGCTCCAATCCAGGCGCAGACCTTTTCGGCCGTGGGTGCAGCGCCCTCGGCGATTGCCTACAACGAGGTCTATAACGCGATTCAAACAGGTGTCATTGCCGGGTTCGAGAACGAAGCCGCCTCGATCCAGAATCTCAAGTTCTACGAAGTCGCTCCGCATATCTCGTTGACACAACACACGATCACCGTGCGTCCGATCGTGATGTCGGCGAAGAAATTTGACACGCTTCCTGCAGACCTTCAGGCCGCCATCATGGAGGCTGGTGCCGAGGCAGGCGCCTTCGGACGTGCGCTGGAAAGCGGTCAAGACGGTGAAAAGCTGCAGGCAATGGCGGATGCAGGCCAAATCGAAGTCCACGATTTCGCAGGCCGCGAGAAGATGCTCGAAATGGTCCAACCGGTGCAAGATGCCTACGCCGCTGAGCTTGGTGCGACCGAGCTGCTGGAAAACATCCGAGGGATGTGACCGGGTGGCAAAGGGCTGGCGCGCGCACCGCGCGCCGCCTCTTCCCCGCGCGACCTGACACCGTTGCGCATCGCAGAGTTCAATCGGGAGGCATCACATGATCGGCAGAGTGCTCGAGAATTTTTGCAATGCCTTGCGCGTATTGCTCGGTGTTCTGATGGGCGCCCTGTCCATCCCGGTCGCGATGCAGGTGATCTCTCGCTACACCGGCCTTATCCCGACCTTTCTCTGGACCGAAGAACTGGCGACCTTCATTTTTGTCTGGATCGTGATGATCGGATCGATGGTCGCGGTCTGGGACGGAACGCATTTTGACGTTCGGGTGATCCCGGATGCCTATTCACCACTTCTGCGACTTCTCCAGAACGGGCTGGTTCACGTCGCGATCATGATCTTCGGACTGTTGTTCTTCGTCTATGGCATCGAATATGTCGAGTTTGGGAACAACCAGCGATCTGTCATGATGCGCGCGAACTTGGCGGTCACTTATGTATCTGTCCCCTTCGCCGGAATGATCTGGCTGGTGTTCGCAGGTTACAGATTGGTTCAAGCGGTCACAAAGTTCCGCAACAGATCGGCCTCTTTGTCATGATTTTGGATACCGCCACCGCAAGCAGCATGTTGATCTGCGGCTTTCTCGTGCTGGTCATTTTGCGTATCCCGGTCGCCTTCGCGCTTGGATTGTCAACCGTGCCGGTTGTTCTGTTGGAACTGCGGCTGACGCCATTCATCCTGCTGGACCGGATGTTTCAGTCCTACAACTCCTTCATCTTGCTTGCGGTGCCGTTTTTCCTGCTTGCCGCGAACCTGATGAATTCGGGCAAGGTCACCGACCGGTTGATCGAGCTGGCCCGGGTTCTGACAGGCTGGTTGCCGGGAGGATTAGGGCACGTCAATGTAGCCGTTTCGATGCTGTTCGCCGGAATCTCCGGCTCGTCCACAGCAGACGCAGCTGGCATCGGGAAAATCTTGATCCCAGCCATGCAGAAAGAGGGTTACGACACCCGCTTTGCCGTGGCCATCACCGCATGTTCGTCTGTCATGGGAGTGATCATCCCGCCATCCATCCTGATGATCGTCTGGGGCGGGGTCATGCAGGTTTCGGTCGGCGCGCTGTTTCTCGGCGGTGCGATCCCCGGCTTGATGGTCGGGTTCGCCCTGATGGCGACCGTCTATGGCTTTGCAAAGGTACGCGACTACCCGGTCACTGCCACACCGAACTGGGGGGAGTTCCGGGCGGCTTGGAAGGGCGCCGCACTTGCCCTGCTCACGCCGATTTTTGTGATTGGCGGTATCGTGGGCGGCATCGTGACGCCGACGGAGAGCGCAATTATCGCTGCAGGCTATGCGTTGATCCTCGGAATGTTCGTCTATCGAACAGTGCAGGCCAAAGACCTCGGCGTCATCCTCTATGACACAGCGCGTTTTGCAGCGATTTCCCTCTTCGCCATCGGCACGGCCTCTGCGTTTGGCTGGCTCCTGTCGTTCTACAATGCGCCGCGTCTGATCGTCGGGCTGATCACCGCGTGGGAATTTGGCCCCTTCGGCACGGCGCTCGTCATCGCTTTTCTCTTCCTGATCTTCGGGCTCTTCATCGACGCGATCCCGACCATTATCATTCTGGGCACAGTGCTCATGCCGGTGGCCCAGGCCGGTGGCATCGACCCGATCGCCTTTGCGATCATCGGCATCGTGTCTTTGGCATTTGGTCTCGTCACACCGCCCTACGGGTTGTGCCTTCTGATTTCCGCTGCCATTGGCGGCCTGAACGTCGTGCAGGTCTTGAAAGAGGTCACGATCATACTCGCGCCGATGTTGCTAATTTTGATCCTCATCGCTGCATTCCCGGGAATCGTGCTGTGGCTGCCCAAGCTGATCATGCCAGAGAGTTTCTGATGTTGACGTAGCAACTGTGTTGGTGTTGTCACGTTTGTTCCGGTTCACATAGAGATCCTGGTTTTCAGATTTCAAGCGGCTTGGGCCGCGGCATTCCAGGCGTCAATTGTCTCGGGGCAGTGATATAGGGTTGTTAAGGCGGAGCGGCGGCGAACGGAGACGCTGATCGATTGCGAATGGCAGAATGTGTCGCCACGAACCGCTGTAATTCACCTGGAAACCGATGCCCCTGCATTGCTCTTTCCCGCTTTCGGAACGGCGAGTGGCTATTCTCGGCACGGCTGTTGAGGCCTTTGTGCGGCCAATGATCCAGACTCGGAGCGATCTCCCGCTTGGCGGGGCCATGGGACCGCAGCTTGTCTGTGATGATCTGCTTTGGAATGAACCCAACAACCCTGCTATCGCCAAAGGCCTGTATTCAAAAGATCTCGTCCTGACTACAGCAAGAAACCATGAGGCTGGTACACCTGTTATGACCGCCAGAATTCAATCAGTGCTTCAGTCTACCGTCCCTACACTTTCAATCAGTCCGATGTTGACTTTCAATCGGTCGGCTACGTACTTTCAATCGGTCGAGATTGAGTAGCCCAAACATGTATCCAAGATTTGCCAAAACAAGAATACAAGAAGCGCTGTCCGACACGCGTGTCGTTCTGATCTCCGGACCTCGGCAGTCCGGCAAAACAACGCTTGCCACAGACATTGCCTCCGACAACGTTCCTTTTCTGACCTTGGACGATGCGACTGTCTTGCAATCAGCTATCGACGATCCGGTCGGTTTTGTTCGCGGACTGGATCGGGCAGTAATCGACGAGATCCAGCGGGCACCTGACCTACTTCTGGCCATTAAGAAAACCGTGGATGATGACAGAAGGGCAGGGAGGTTTCTGCTGACCGGTTCCGCGAACCTCATGACTATTCCGAAGGTCGCGGACTCTCTTGCTGGGCGAATGGAAATTGTTCGCCTCCTTCCCCTCAGCCAAACAGAAATCCTTGAAGCAAAATCGGGTTTTATCGACAGGGCATTCGATGCAAAGAACCCCGTCGTAGACAAGCTGATCATTGGAGATGACCTTGTTGAGACAGCTCTATCTGGTGGCTATCCAGAGGCGCTTGGACGGAAAAGATGGGGGCGAAAGCAGGATTGGTACCACGATTACATCGACGCAATTGTCCAGCAAGATGTCCGCGACGTGGCCCAGATCGAACAACTCGCCATAATGCCGAAGCTACTGGCAGTACTCGCGGAGCATTCCGGCCAACTGGTCAACTATTCGAGGATCGGTGTTGCAATTGGTCTGAATCATGTGACTGCCCAGAAGTATGTGCGTGTGTTTGAAAGCCTCTTTCTTGTGCACAGCCTGCAGCCGTGGTTCACAAATCGCCTGAAGCGCCTCACCAAATCCCCCAAGCTTCACTTTCTTGATGCAGGCCTTCTGGCGGCGATGCGCAGCGTCACCCCGGATACCGTCAAAAAGGAAAAGACACCCTTCGGGTCGATCCTGGAAACATTTGTGTTCAGCGAGCTACGCAAAATTTCCACCTGGAGCGAACAAAGGTGCACGTTTTCGCATTTTCGCGACAAAGACAAAAACGAGGTAGATATCGTTCTGGAAAACAGGCGAGGAGAGATCGTCGGTATCGAGGTGAAGTCGTCCGCGACTGTTACCTCCAGCGACTTCTCCGGGATGCGTAAATTGGCAGAGGCGTGTGGTGATAGATTTGTTCAGGGGCTTGTTCTCTACGACCACGATCAGGTCGTACCCTTCGCAGACAACATGTTTGCGGCTCCAATTTCCTGCATGTGGGCAGCGACTTGATGAACGTGCAAGGCCAAGGGAGGGCAGGGGGGACTTGTCCCATAGTGCTTCCTTCCATTCCAACGAAAGGATCACACCATCAAACCGTGGGATCAACCACCTAGGGCTAGTGAACTTGCCAGTGATTGGATCGCTAAGTATGAAAAGCACCCGCTGCGCTCATCTTTGGAAACATGTCACCAACGCCACAGCGCGAATCCATGCAATATGGTCCACGCTTATTTCAGAACAAGGTCAGCGCATCTTTCTCCCAGCATCATTGCGGGCGCATTGGTGTTTCCGGCGTTTATGTCTGGAACCGCTGACATATCGCATACTCTGAGCCCTTCTATGCCGCGTACGCGCATTCGCGCGTCGAGTACTGCCATAGGATCTCCATCCTTTCCCATCCTGGCCGTTCCAGCTGGATGATAGTTTGTTTTCACGAAACGCTTGCAATGGGCGCGAAGTGTTTCATCGTCATCCGCTGGTGGTATCACGATCTCTCTGGTGTGTTTTGCAAGAGGCCCGGTTGAAAAAGCTCTGCGGAAAAACCGTTGCCCTCTGATCATTTCAGCCATGTCGTCTTCGTGTTTCAAAAGGTTTGGCGAGACGCTGGGCATCGCGCGCGGATCAGATGAACGAAGACGAACCTCGCCTCGGGACTTAGGTTTGACCACAACAGTCGTCACAGTGAGTCCGTAGTCATCACTCACTTCATCAAGGGCATCGCGGTCAAGATAAACGATGGGCACACAAAACGCCTGGATTGTTGGCTCATCGTCCGGGTTTGCCGGATTTACGAAGGCACCGGCTTCGACGCCAGCGGATGTAACAGGGCCAGTCCCAAACAACTTGAACTGGATACCGTTTCGCAGCATTCGCCAGCCTTCGCCTTGTTTAAAGTACCCGTAAGGACCATTCGCAAACGCAGTAATTGGCACTTCGGGGTGATCTATCAGATTTTGGCCGACGCCCGGGGACGGACAGACAATGTCTATTCCATGAGAAACCAGCTCCTTTTCCGGCCCGATGCCCGAAAGCATCAAAATCTTGGGTGTGACCAGCGCACCAGCGGCAACCAGGATCTCACCGTCGCATCGCACGCGATGTTGACCCGTCTTGTCGCAGTATTCGACGCCTACCGCACGGTCGTTTTCGATGAGGATCCTGGTGACCTCTGCATGAAGACGTACAGCCAGAGATGAGTTGGAACTCAAAGGGCTGAGAAAGGCGTAAGCCGACGAACTACGTCGGCCAGAGCGATTGGTGAATTGGTAAAAGCCGACCCCGCGTTGGGTTAGCCCGTTGAAGTCGGGGTTAAACGGCTCGCCTAGCGCCTGAACAGACTGAACAAACCAGCGCGACATGTCATCGATATGCCCGGGGTCCGAAACCAGAAGCGGGCCATCCGTGCCATGAAGCTCGTTGGCGAAACGATTGTTGCCTTCCATTCCAACAAAATAGGGCAAAACGTCATCCCACCCCCAACCAACGCCATCGTTGTTTTGACGCAGCAAATCGTCCCAGGCGTCGTAATCCGACGGTCGACCACGCATATAAACTTGCGCGTTTACGGAGGACCCGCCCCCCAAGACGTGCCCCTGGGGGATATCATGAACCCGGCCATCCAGATGATGTTGTGGCTCTGTACGGTGATACCGCATGAATTTCGACCCGTTGATCATCTTGAAGATACCCGGCGGCATGTCCAATAGGGGATGGCGGTGCGAATGCCCGGCCTCCAGAACAAGTACATGGCAATTACCCTTGTTCACGAGCTTTGCCGCAGCTGCCGCCCCAGCCGACCCGCCTCCGATGACAATGTGATCGAACGTCTCTGTCATGGTTTGCTCCTCAGTCGCGCGGAGACGGGCCGGTAATCGAATCGCGCTCAACCAGTTCACATTCAAGCTTGACCAACGGATGCCGCTGATCTTCGGTCGGTCCGTGAAACAATTGCTCGATCACCCAGCGGCCCATCGCCCGCGTCGGCAGGATCATCGATGTCAGCGGGGGGGAAAGATGCCGGGCTGTTTCATCATCATCGAAGCCGATGACCGACATGTCATACGGGATGCTCATGCCTCGCTCTTTAAGGGCTTCGTAGCAGCCAATGGCCATGCGGTCATTCTGACAGAAAATGGCCGTTGGTGGAGACGGGAGCTCCAACAGTTCGCGCGTCGCGGCGTAGCCTGAGCTCGGCAGCCAATTGCCTTCCACAACGAGATCCTCATCAAAGGGAATATCTGCCGAAGCCAACGCATTTCGATAGCCGGTTGTACGCCCAGCGGCACACTCCATAAAGGGCTCGCCAGTGATCGTCGCGATCCGCCGGTGTCCCGCTTTGATCAGGGCATTTGTCGCGGTATGTCCCGCCGCAATTTCACCCGGGATAACAGCAGGGAAAGATAGATCATCCGAAAAGCAGTTGAGCAACAAAACCGGCGTGGAGGACTGCTTTAGAATTTCCGGAACTTCTACGTGGCGTGTGAAAACGGTCGCGTAGATGATGCCCGCCACTTTCTGATTCAGGAAGAACCGTAGTGTTGTGGGCTCGACTTCCGGATCGTTTTGGGTTTCGGCCAGCAGCACAAGGTTGCCGGTGTCCCGCACCGCCTGTTTCACACCGTTGAAGGCATTGACCATTTCAGGGCTGGACGCCAGATCGTCAACGACAAAGGCGATCGTTCCATCTAGGGTAGCGGGGCGTCGTTCAGTGCTGTTGGATTTGCTGAATTGCGCGGGCATCGAGTATCCGAGGGTTTTCGCCGCGTCCAGCACCCGCTTCTTCGTTTCTTCAGAGATCTTGACCGAGTCATTCCTGTTTAGGACGAGCGATACCGTGGTCTGAGAGCAGCCAGCCACCCGGGCGATGTCTTGCATGGTTACGCGCTGTCGACCTGCAACCTTTCCTACGCCCCTGTGCTGTTTGGCATTGTTGGCTTGTTCGTTCATTGCTCAACCTTGTCGTTCGCATCTCTTTTATCGGGTGAACACCCGTAGCGCAACTAATATTAGTCACTATAAGATAATATTAGTATTGACGAGATAATCTTATTAGTATCCCAATTAGTGGGCGCGATCTCAGAGCGAATCGGTCGCTTGAACAGGGGAGGGGCTGATGCCACCTGTTGTGGAAACAACCAAGCAAATGACGCGAAAGTCGATGTATATCGGTGGCCGTTTTGCTGGCTTTGATGCCTCAGAGGTGGCTGTTGAGAGCCCAGCCAACGAGGCGGTTATTGCGTGCGTTCCGGACGGGGACGCTGCGCATGCCGACCTGGCTGTTGCCGCTGCGAAGGGCGCCTTCGTGAGCTGGTCTTCGCGGCCGGCAATCGAGCGCGGGCAATTCGTGGCCTCTCTTGCCGATGCGATCGAAAAGGAAACCGAGCGTCTGGCGATTTTGGTCACGTCTGAGCAGGGCAAGCCGATTTCTCAGGCCCGTGGCGAAGTTGGCGCGACCGTCAACTTTCTGCGCCATGCGGCTGAGGAAGCGCGCAGGCTGTCGGGTGACATTGTCACATCAGACAACCGGTCGGAAGAAATCCAGATCAGGCGCCATCCTTACGGGGTTGTTGTCGCGCTGACAGCCTGGAACTACCCGTTGGCGCTTGCCGCACGCAAGATCGGACCGGCTCTGGTGGCCGGAAACACGGTCGTTTTGCTGGGGCACGAAATCACGCCTTTGTCCGGCCTCGCAATTGCGGAACTGGCAGACAAAATAGGACTCCCGCCCGGTGTCCTGAACGTTGTGACCGGCAAAGGGCCCATCGTTGGCGAACGTCTTGTCGGACATCCCGATACCGCACTTGTCACAATGACTGGTAGCACGCGCGCCGGTCGCGAGATCTTTCGGAATGCGGCAGAGCAAATCAAGGTTGTTCGGCTGGAACTGGGCGGCAAGGCGCCCTTCATCGTCATGGAAGATGCCAGCATCGACGCGGCCGTCGCGGCAGCTGTCGTCGCGCGATATACCAATTGCGGTCAGATCTGTACCTGCAACGAGCGCATGTATCTGCACCATGCCATTGCGGACCAGTTCCTCGAAAAATTCATCGAAGCTTCAAAGGCTCTGACAATCGGAGACCCGATGGCCGATCACGACATCGGACCCAAGGTCAGCAAGCTCGAAGTGGCAAAGGTTGCCGGACTTGTCGACCGCAGCGTCGCGGAAGGCGCAGAGGTTCTTTTGGCGGGCGGCCCGCTGACAGACGGCGACTACGAAAAGGGCCACTGGATGTCCCCAACGGTTCTTGAGGTCTCGGACAACAAAAACACCATCATGCAAGAGGAGGTCTTTGGCCCGGTCGTTTCCGCAATTCGTGTCGATGATTTTGAGCAGGCCATAGCCCATGCCAATGATACGTCCTTTGGCCTTTCGGCCTACCTGTTCACGTCGCGCCATCAAAGGCTGATGGAGGCGCCGCACCGCCTGAAATTCGGTGAGCTTTACCTTAACCGCGCCAATGGCGAGGCGGTTCAGGGCTTTCACACTGGCTGGGGCTTGTCGGGCGTTGGTGGCGAAGACGGAGCATATGGGTTCGACGGCTATCTGAGAAAGCAGACAACTTACCTGAATTGGGCATGACCTGATAATCCGCGGTCAAACGGAGGAGACCGCACCAAATAGTGGAGGAAAAACTATGAAACGCAGACATCTTTTGATCACATCGGTCATCGCTGGTGCACTCTTGGGCACCGCGGCGCTGGCTCAGGATCTGCCGCCCCTGGAACAGAAAGACCGTTACCGGGTCGGATTTGCGCAGATGGAGTCGAACAACCCCTGGCGGATCGCGGAAACCAAGTCGTTTCATGACACCGCCGAAGCCTGCGGTTGGGACCTGATCGCAACGGATGCGGCTGGTTCTGCTGCTAAGCAGGTGGCCGATGTTGATAGCATGATCGCCCAGGGCATCGACGTTCTTTTCCTGCCGCCGCGTGAGGAAAAGCCCTTGATCCCGGCCGTGATGAAGGCGCGTGCCGCAGGCATTCCGACGTTCCTTGTTGATCGCTCGGTGGATCCCGCCGTTGCCAAGCCCGGCGAACATTTTGTTGCATTCCTCGGGTCGGACTTCATCGATCAGGGAAACCGGGCAGCCGGTTGGCTGATGGAAAACTTTGAGGGCGACAAGGGTATTATCGTTCAGCTAGAGGGCACGACCGGTTCCTCGCCCGCAAATGACCGCAAGAAAGGCTTTGACGACGCCATTGCGGCAGATGACCGGTTCGAGATCGTCGCCTCGCAGACTGGCGATTTTGCCCGCGACCTGGGCCGTCAGGTTATGGAAACGCTGCTGCAGGCGCATCCCGACGTAAACGTGGTTTACGCGCATAATGATGAGATGGCGATCGGTGCGATCCAGGCGTTGGAACTTGCTGGCCGGAAACCCGGCGAGGATGTCACCATCGTATCGATCGACGGAACACGCGATGCCCTTCAGGCCATCATCGACGGCAAGATGGGCGTGACCGTAGAAAGCTCGCCTTTCTTTGGCCCGCTGGCATGCGAAGTCATGAAGAAATACGCTGCTGGTGAGCAGATCCCCGAATGGGTAAAGGTCGAAGACCGTATCTTTACCCAGGACAACGCTGCCGATCACATCGACGAGGCCTATTGATCCTCCCTGGTGGGCGGGGCCGACAAACCGTCGGTCCTTGCCTGCAATTATCCGGAGTTCGAGATATCATGAATGCTCTTGTTTCGATGTCGGGCATCGAGAAGTCTTTTGCGGGCGTACCTGCGCTAAGCCAAGCCAGCCTTGAGATTGCGCCGGGTGAGGTTCATGCCCTTATTGGCCAGAACGGTGCCGGTAAATCGACAATGATCAAGGTCCTGACCGGGGTGTACCGGCGGGATAGCGGCAGCGTTGTGATCCGGCACGGCGAGAGTGAGATCTCAAGCCCTCGCGAGGCGCAAGAAGCGGGGATCGCAACGATCTATCAGGAATTGAACCTGGTCCCGCTGCGCAGCGTCACTGAAAACATCATCATGGGATATGAACCCAAACGCCTGGGGCTGTTCGTAGACTGGCGCGAGGGCAACAAGCGGGCGCGTGAAGTGCTTGCGCGCTTCGGGATCGACATTGACGTTACCGAGCCGCTGGGAAATTTCTCGACTGCAATTCAACAGCTTGTGGCAATAGCGCGGGCCGTGTCGCTTGAGGCAAAACTTGTGATCATGGACGAGCCAACCTCCTCGCTTGATGCAAGCGAAGTTGAGGTTCTGTTTGGTGTGGTACGGGAGTTGAAGAACCAGGGCGTGTCAGTTCTCTATGTTTCGCATTTCCTCGACGAGCTTTTTCAGATTAGTGATCGTGTTACGACCATGCGAGATGGCCGTACCGTCAGCACCCGCATCGTCAGCGAGACAAAAAAGCTTGAAATGATTGCAGATATGCTTGGCCGGAACACAGACGAGATCGCAGCCGAGGGCATGACAGATTTTGCTGGCGCCAAAGCGAAGCGGGGCAGCATTCTGTTGCGTTCCGAGAATGTCTGTAGCGGACCGCGGTTGACGCATTTCGATCTAACACTCCATCGCGGAGAGATCGTCGGGCTTGGCGGGTTGCTGGGTTCGGGCCGGACCGAGGCAGCGCGTGCGCTTTTTGGCGTAGACGCGCTTGAAGACGGAGTCATCGAACTTGATGGCCATCCCGGACAGCCTTCGGGTCCCGGCGAAGCGATCAGAAAGCGGATTGGGTTCCTGACCGAAGACCGCAAGGCCGAAGGGATCATCCCTGACATGTCCGTGCGCGAGAACATGACCCTCGCATTGTTGCCCAAACTGGCCAAGCGCGGCCAGATAGATTTCGAACGTGAGCGTGCAATTGTCGACGCGTTTGTCAGCGATCTGGGGATCAAGGCCGCTCACATGGATCAGCCCATCCGGGAACTGTCAGGCGGTAACCAGCAGAAGGTTCTGCTAGCGCGTTGGCTGGCGACCGAACCCGACATCCTGATACTGGATGAACCGACCCGCGGCGTGGATGTGGGCGCAAAACGCGAGATACAGTCCTTTATCCGCTCCTATGTCGACAAAGGCTTCGGTGTTGTACTTATCAGCTCCGAGTTCGAGGAGTTGGTGGAAGGTGCTGACCGTATCGTCGTCATGCATGAAGGTCGCTCGGTGACAGAACTGGCCAACCCGGGCATCACAGAGAACATACTGGTGGGCGCCCTTGCGCACCACGACGCAGGAGCCGACACATGGAACGCGCAATGAAGCTTCCGAAACGGGTCGCATCGATGCCTTTGCGTTTCCATGGCGGGATCGTCGCTCTGGTTGTACTACTGGTGTTCAATGCGCTGTTCACACCGAATTTCCTGCAGTTGCAGACCCTGTTCGTGAACATCAGCCAGGTCGCGACGATTGCGATCGTCGCAATGGGAATGACGCTGGTGATCGCCACGGGCGGTATCGACCTGTCTGTAGGCGCGGTCATGGCTCTGGCCGGTGCGCTTGCACCGCTCATTTTCCTTTCTGACCTCGGAGCGGCAAATCCAGCTTTGGGCGTGGCTCTGGCGATCATCCTGCCGCTATTGGTTGCCGGGCTGTGCGGTGTCTTCAATGGGGTCATGGTGGCCGTGTTGAACGTCCAACCAATCATAGCAACGCTCATTCTATTCATCTCTGGCCGTGGCATCGCACAGGTCCTCACCAACGGGAACCTGCAGACCTTCTCAAACCCGTCCTTTAGCTATCTCGGGACAAGCAAGATATTGGGGCTGCCATTCCAAGGGTGGTTGGCCCTTGTGATTGCTTGCATTCTGTTCTGGGTGGTCACCAGAACCACCTGGGGGCGTTACCTGCTGGCGATCGGGGGGAACGAACGTGCGGCATTCCTGTCCGGTGGCCCGGTGCGCAGGGTCAAGATCGGGGCTTATGTTATTTGCGCGGTGCTCTCCGGCTTTGCAGGGCTGATTGTGGTAGCAATCAACTCTGCTTCGGACGCTGCGCGAAACGGCAACTTGATGGAACTTGACGCGATTGCCGCTGCGGTCGTGGGAGGCGCGCTATTACAAGGCGGTAGAGCGCCGATATTTGGGGCCATTCTGGGTGCCGTGATCATTCAGCTCGTAAAATATACGCTTCTTGCGAACGGGGTAGAGGATGAGGTCGCGCTGATCGCAAAGGCCGCAATCATCATCCTGGCCGTTTGGATGCAGCAGTTTCGGAGAATCTGATTAATGCTTGATGAAACGGCCTTTGATCTCCGCAAATATCTGCGCCGCAACTCTGCTTCGGTCACGGTTTGGGTGGCCTTGCTTGCCCTGATCCTGTTCGGGTTGATGCGATACGACAACTTTGGCAGCGCCTATAATTTTTCGTCCTTTCTGAATTACAACGCGATGTTCATCGCGATTGCCCTGGGAATGTGCTTTGTGATCATGACCGGCGGGATCGACCTATCGGTCGGATCTGTCGCGGCTTTTACCTCTGTTGTTGCGGCATATCTCAGCCCCTACGGAATACAGGTCGCGCTGCCCGGTGCCGTCCTTGCCGGTATCGGGTTTGGCGCCATCAATGCGTTCTGCATCATCGTTCTGCGAATTCCTCCGTTCATAGCGACCCTGGCCACAATGCTTGCGGCAAAGGGGGGCGCCTTGGTGATTTCCGGAGCACAGACGATTTCGGTCGATTGGGGGTCAAACTTCACCAAACTCGGCATGGGGCAGGCATTTGGGCTGTTCCCATGGGCCATTATCATCGTCGCGGGGTTGACGCTGGTTCTTTGGCTTGTACTTGAGAAAACAACGATCGGCCGAACAGTTCTTGCCATTGGCGGCAGCGAAGATGCCTCCAACCTCATGGGGCTGAAGGTCAATCGCGCCAAGGCGTTTGTCTACATGCTTTCGGGCGGCTGCGCAGGATTGGCGGGGCTATTTCTGGCGTCCGGTTTCGGGGCAGGTCAGCCCCTGGAAGGCATCGGATGGGAGCTGTCAGCTATCGCGTCGGTCGTCGTCGGCGGGACGCTGTTGACCGGGGGCATGGGGTCGATCCCGGCAACTGTGGCTGGCGCATTGCTTCTTGGTCTCGTCTTCAACGTTCTGAACTTTGAAAACGGTCAGGGCACAATCAGTTTCAGCGCCTATTGGCAGATGGTGATCCGAGGGGGGTTCCTGTTTGCGGTCATTCTGCTGCAGGCCCGCGTCATCGCGAAACAACAAAAGGTAATTGGCTCATGAGCCGCATCACTTCCAGCCGAGATGGCCGCTCTCATGGTTTGTGAGCAAACCACTGCCGCGCAATGGACAATCCGGTGCCGCCTGAGTTGCTCGACCAAATCCCGAGGGATGATGAGATCGGGACCGTGACTGCGGACGGTGCTTACGACACGCGCCCCTGCTACATCGCCATCATTGTGCGTGACGCCGCCCCGATCACTCCGATCCGCAAGAACGGTCGACCGCGGAATACAGGCTGCTCGGGTCAGGAACGAAACCCTGCGCGCCACCCGGCACCAGTCCCAGCCAGGCAGCAAACTCCCTGCCGTCCCTAAACTGATGCCCATCACCGATGCTGGCAACACCCTGGGAGAATGGCTACAACGAAAGGTGCAATGGAACGCTCCGCAGCGAGGTGCTCAATGCCGCATGGTTCACAACCACAAAGCAAGCACAGATCACCATCAACGGTTGGCTCAGGCAATACAACCATACCCGGCCGCATCAGGCCATCAACATGCGCCCACCAGTGTCCGAAACTCTAATCCGAAATGGCCCAAACATGGGGACTAGACAGGGCGCTCTACGTCCATTCCGACACATGCATGCAGCAGTCCAACCGAACCGGGCAATAGGGACTGCGAAGAGGCGCGCGACCCGGATGAGAGACTAGTTGTTCAGTCCCGACATCCGGTGGATCGGATTTAGGATGAATCGATCTGGCTCTGATGTCCAGATTTTGCAGATGTATTCGTAAGGCGTGAGACCGCTGAGCGCCGTTAAGCGACATGCGAAGTTGTCTCTCTACCCGCTGCCTGCTTGATCGCGGGCCTTCGAGGTCCCGCAGGGACGTGGTTCCGATGATGCCCAGGTCTGGACCGTCGCTGACTTCGATCAAGCACGCCTATGAGATGGGCACACCGGAATTACATCGAACCAGCATCATGTTGGCAGCCACCGCGCTGACCACGAACCGAAGCATGTACCCGAAGGATCTCAACCGAAGGTCGCGACAGAAAGCAGGGCGGACACGAACAAGGTAAAGCTACACCGCCTTGGCGGATCAGTTATTCTGCGCAAAACAGCTTGACTAGGACGGCCCCGTTACCAAAGCCCTGAGCCTTCTGTATCTCGAGTTTGTTAACTTGACCCCCGTCAGCCGCCTTGGCCGAGGTTGCTGACGGCGCGGTGTATGGCGTCTGAGAAATACAGTTGCTAGAACTTGTATTTGTCATTCGAACTGAGCGTTCCACATTTGCCGTGATTTGCACAGCGCGTTCACGATTGTGACGAGCTTTCTGGCGACGGCTGTGATGATGACCTTATGTGGTTTAGGATCGAGCGCTTTTCGGTTCCTTGTAGATGCTGCAATAGAACACCTGCAGTGCGCTCATATACGATGAACTTGGACAGCAGCTTCTTCACTTCTAGGTTGATTTTAGCCAACGGATCACTAGGTCACACGGCAACCGCGCTGGACGCGCCTCGTTCCGGTGCCGAGGTCAAGACCTGCGGCCCAACTTTGTGTCGGGCCCGCAAGGCCAAATTCCGCCGATGTCTCTCCTCTAGTGGATTTCGTGTTGATTTTAATCAGTAATCCTCAATGAAATGACTTCATAGCAGAATCGAAAGCGCCTGAAACACCTCATCGTTCCTGATGGAGGTGACGGATTTCGCTGACAATAAACGCAATGCCGCTTCGCAGCTGGCATCCAAAAGAGCTACGCAAAATGTGCTATCTAGAGTTGTAAAATAGGGAGCCTCGAAGATGCCATCTCCAATGCAAGAAAGCGATCAATGGTTGGGTACAGGGTACTCAACCATTTTCAGCGTGATCAACAAAGCGTCTGAACGCCACACGTTCTGCGCGGCGAATTGAACCCACGACATTGGTTTCGCGAGGAAAGGTAGACTGAATATGTGCATGATGTGTGAACTGGGGTACGGCCCCATGCAAGAGACGTCTTTTGGAGAGATCGGTTTTCAAAAGACTGGATTTCAAGTGAACTTGGGTGACGTAACAACTCTTCAAGAAACGACATCTCTGGCGCTCGCAGAACAGGTCCCGAATCCTGGCTCGCTGGGTTTCTCAACCGAGAATACAGACCATGCCAATACTCAGGAAGCTGCGCTTTCGCTTGAAATGGACGAGGCGCTTCAAGCTTCGATCAACATACAATCACCACGCAACAACGCCAGCGACCCGTGGTGGGTCAATGACCAAACCCCGGACAACCCCTATGGTAAAAGCGATGATTACGAGGCCTATCTCGACTATCTTGGAGCGCTGCCCCGCAGCCTGACGCCAGAGATCGCGGCAGAACCCATGCGGATCAACATTCACGAGCTCAACGATCACCCCGACTACAAGGCGGCCGCGATCGGTGCCTTGCAGATGTGGTCCGCCGTCACCCCTTTGCAGTTCGAGATCGTGGACGATAAGCCTTATGACGCCGAAACCGACTGGATGGAGGTGGTCAGCCCTGAGATCGGTGAGCCAAGCGATGGCAGCGCGTTCTCAAGCAATCGCTTTGTCAGCGTCGGGCAGCGGTTTCACGACACCGAACCTAACCTTACGGATATCGGCGGCTATGTGTTCGACACGTTCATTCACGAGTTCGGTCATGAATTTGGGTTGAACCACCCTGGCCTCTATAACTACAGCGGCCCCGGTGGCGTGCAGATCAACTATCTCAACAACGCCACCTGGATCTATGACCGGCAGCAATACAGCGTCATGTCCTATTTCGATGGGATCGATGTGGGCGAGGCGAGCCGCTGGTCGGCCTCAACGCCGCTGATGGGGGATATCGAGGCGGTCATCCGCCGCTTTTTCTCGACCGTCGATGAGGACGGGGTACGGACCTATGAGACGATCAACCTCAACATCGGCGACAATACCTATGGCTTCAACAGCACCGAATATGGCTATACGCTGACCTCGTCGGGGATGCAGCATGATATCGGCTTTGTGATCCATGACACCGGCGGCACCGATACGGTCGACTTTTCCGGCTCGACTGCGGGCACGATCCTCGACTTGCGCGCGGGACAGTTTTCCAGCGTCAACGGCCACAACAACAACGTGTCGATCTTTGCCGGTCATAATGCAGAACAGACCGAATACTACATCGAGAACGGCATCGGCAGCCAGCATAGCGACATCCTGATCGGCAATGACGGCAACAACATTCTGGATGGCCGCGCAGGCGGCGACCGGATGGCTGGCAATGGCGGTGACGATATCTATTTCGTCGACTCCATGGACGACATCGTGCGCGAGGACGCAGATGGCGGCAATGACACCGTGATCCTCATGTCCCGGGATCTGGTGTTCGACGAGATCGCCAATGTCGAGACCATCATCTACGCCGAGGGAGCGCCTGCCGTTGCCGAAAACCAAGGCGGCGACACCTCGTCTAGCGCTGGCAACAACGCGCTGGCCAGCATCATTTTCGGCGACGAAACGAATGAAACCATCAATGGCGGCGCGGGCGGCAACACGATCTTTGGCATGGGGGGGGATGACCTCATCATTGGCGGCCGTGACTCGCTGGCCAGCCGCGACATCAACAACACGATCGCTATTGAGGATTTGGAGGACCAGACCGAAAGCGATGATGGAAATGACGCGCTTTATGGAGGTGATGGAAACGACACCATCAATGGCGGCGCGGGCGACGACCTTCTCGATGGCGGTGACGGCGATGACGTGCTGCGGGGGCAGGCCGGTGTGGATGTGTTCCGGGGCGGGGCGGGGATCGACACGGTCGATTACAGCCAAGAGAGTCCGTTCCAGTTGCTGGTCAATCTCGCCACCAATATCGCCAGCGGCGGCACAGCGTCGGGCGATACGTTCTACAGCATCGAGAACCTGATCGGCTCTGATGACCGGATCGATCGCTTCATCGGCACTGATGCGGCGAACCATTTCTGGGGTCAGGGCGGTGGCGACTATTTCAGCGGCGGCGGTGGCGATGACATTCTGGACGGCGGCCGGGATGGCGACATCCTCTATGGCGAAGACGGTAATGACACGCTGATCGGCGGGTCGGAACAGGACTACATGAATGGTGGTGCCGGGACCGATACGGTTGACTACGCTGCCAGTTCCAGCGGCGTGACGGTCGATCTGGCCAATGGCACGGCCAGCGGCGGCGATGCTGACGGGCCGGTGCAGATCGTCGGGCGTGGTACCGCCATCCGCCACGACATCCTTGTCGATATCGAAAACGCTGTCGGATCTTTCCACGATGATCGTCTGATCGGTGACGATCAGGCCAACGCGCTGTCGGGGGGTGCCGGGAATGACACGCTGACCGGTGGCGATGGCGCCGACACTCTGAATGGCGGCGCGGGTCATGACACTGCGGACTATTCCGATGCGAGCACCGGGGTCGAGCTCAATCTGGCGCGGGGTGACCATGGCGGGGACACCTATGTCTCGATCGAGAATCTCGCGGGATCCGGCTTTGATGACCGGATGAAAGGCGATGGTTCGGCCAATGTGCTGACCGGTCAGGGCGGTGCTGATATCTTACGCGGTGGCGGCGGCGATGACACCCTACTGGGTGACTTTGCCTATGAAGGCGATGCGCCGCCGCGTCCGGGCATGGGCACCGGTTATGCCACGCTGGGGCCGGATGCGACGAACAATTCCATCGAAACCGCATTCGACATTTCGGATAACTTCTCACTCGCGGAAGATCCGAACATCTTCGACTCGACCAGCGTGCTGCACACGACCGTCAACGCCACCGGAAACGGTCTGGGAGGTTATTACAGCATCGCTCTCGCCGCCGGGACGGTGATCTCGATCGATATAGATGGCATCGCCGACCCCAATGTCCATGACAGCTGGGTCCGGTTGCTGGACAGCGACGGTGATATCGTCGCGGAGAACGATGATGGCGGTGGCGATCCCGGCTCGGCGAGCAACCGGGATTCAAGCACTGTCTTTGTCGTGGAGGAAACCGGAACCTACTACATCCTCGAAGGCCGATGGTCGCCGGATGCGCCGGGTGGATGGGAGGAGGCGGTGCCCGAGGGCTCGACCTATACGCTGAACGTGTCGGTCGATTTCCCCGCCGCGCCAGCCCAGCCGGGCGTTGCGGGCGATGACAAACTGCGCGGCGGCAAAGGCAGCGACCTGCTGGATGGCGGCTTGGGTGCCGATACCCTGCATGGTGGCGCGGGCGAGGATTCGTTCCGCTTCTCGACAGCACTCGGGGACGATAATGTCGACCGGATCAAGGATTTCGACAGCGCCGAGGATGTGATGCTGCTCGACAGCCGCATCTTCGCGGAACTGGGCGAGGGCGGCGTTCTGTCCTTTGGTGCGTTCCATGAGAGCGCGACGGGTGTCAGTCAGGACGGCAATGACCGCATCCTCTACAACACCGAGACCGGGGCCCTGTCTTATGACGCTGATGGTTCGGGAGAGGGAGACGCTGTTCAGTTCGCGCATCTGAGCGCGGATCTGGACCTGTCGGCGGCGGACTTCTTTGTCATCTGAGATGAGCCGGGAAAGGGGCCTGGGCGCCTTTCCCATTCCGGCCGCGGAACTCCAACCGAAACCGTCAGAACAAGGAGGCGCGTGATGTCCTGCACCCCTGACCGCCGCATTATATGGATCGCTGCCAGCGCTTTGGCTGTCTCTGTCATAGCGCCACCCGTCGGCGCGCAAACAAAAGATATCCGGGGATCGATCCTCTACGAGGATAACGGGAAGATACCCGAAGGCCGGGTTTTTATCTATCTGGAAAACCCCGCCGTGCAGTACAAAACCCGCGCTATCGTCCCGAAAACGAGCGTCAATAGCGATGGGAAATCGAGGGTCATAGAATACTCATTCTCCTGGCCCGCGAGGCTGAAAGCATCGCCCGAATTAAGGGTTGTTGCGCGGCTGGAGCGTGACGATGGTTGGCTGATCGCACGTGGCAGCGCCCCCTTCAAGACTGGCGCTCCCGCGAAGATCACGCTCAACCAGGCGCTTTATTGAATGAGGGTTCCGTCGCCATCCCGGCAGTGGTTAAGAGCTATCGCCTTAACTGGGCGTCATTATCCAGCGAGCTTTGCGAATTGACGGAATCCGTTTGTCGGAGATCCGAATTGACCTTTGCGGATCATGTTGGCGGTCTCGATTCCCGTAAGTGTGGCTACAGCTGAGGCAAAGCTTTTGAAGCCGAGCATGGGCCTCGTGAGTCGCTTGATGAAGCGGTGATCCTGCTCGATAATGTTGTTGAAGTACTTCGATCTGACGGGGTCGATCTTACCCGGTATCTGCAATCGCTTGAAGATGTTGTTGACCGCTTTGACTCCGGCCGCGTTGCTCCTGCTGTTGTCAATGGTGATCCGTTTCGGGATGCCATAATTGCACAAAGCGCTGGCGAAGAAGTTCTTTGCAGCCTTCGTGTTTCGCTTCTCTGAAAGCATGAAATCAGGGGTTTGCCCGTCGCCGTCTATCACACGATACAGGTACACCCATTCACCACGGACTTTGACATAGGTTCTTTAATTGAGCAGCAGCTCTCGTTGAGTTTAGTCCGGTATCGACCACCTGCAAGGTTCTTTCCGAAGTCATCCCATTTGGCGCTTCATCTCGGCGTTCAAGGCTTCAACCCCCAAAGGTTTCATGCGCGGTCTGGATTGTGAGTCGCATGTAGATCGAACGGGTTCGGTCGACAGCCTGCCGTGTTGGTCGGTACGGCAACTCGTGAACGGGAAGTCCGCTTGTTCTATCGGTTATGCCTCCTTGGTTTGAAAGGTTGATCCGTTTGTCCAGATGGCGTGCGTCAGGACCGCGAGCTTTCGCGCCAGGGCAACGACCGCCTTTTTGTGACTGGTGCGGGCTTTGAGAGCCCGAGCCCATCTCTGTAATTCCGATCCCTTGCCCGGCTTCACGCGGTTCAACAAACTGCTGGCCGCCTCATAGAGCGTAGAGCGCAGCATAGGATCGCCGCGTTTCGATATTTTGCCGCCATAGTCGATGTCTCCCGATTGGTAACGCCGGGATGTCAGCCCGAGATAAGCACCAACCGATCTTGATTTTGTAAATCGCCGCGGGTCATCAATCGTTGCCACAAAGGTCACGGCATTCACGGGACCGACGCCTGGGATCGTCATCAGTCGTTGGCAGGCCTCATCGGTTTTCGCGTGGCGCACCATTTCTTTGCTCAGGGCTGCCGCTTGCCGCAAGGCCGCTGTCCGCAAGTCGAGCAAAGGCAGGATGACACTGGACAAGACCGGTCGGTCCTTCAGGATCGCGTGGATGCGTTCTTCGTAGGTTTGAAGATGCTTTGGTAACCGAAGCCCGAAACTGGCCAGCAAACCACGGATGGTGTTTTCGACATTCACACGGGATTTCAAGGCTACTTCCCGAGCTTTCAGCAACGCCCGCCGCTCCTGAGCAACCCGGCTCTTCACCGCAACCTTCCGGTAGAACCCGGTACGCGCCAGCTCAGCCAACATGGCGGCATCATTGGCATCGGTCTTGTTGTGCATCTGACTGAGAACAGCATGAGCCTGGCGCGCGTCAATGCAAACCATCGGCAACCCTCGATCAGACAGTTCGGTATAAAGCCAGTTCGCCATTCGGCCGGTCTCAAGAACGACGCATTGAATACATCCACGGTGTTTGCTTAGCGCCTGACAGATCACATCAGGGTCCGTCGCTGTCTTAACTGCAAACACGGTGGCTCCATTCTCATCGCACATGCAAATCGACGTCTCTGCTTTCGATACGTCCAATCCGACAAAACACTGTTCCATTTTGCTCTCCTGTCATTGTTCCAGTGCCATCATGCACTGGCCAAGAGAGCTGTTGCTCGATTACTCAGAGTTTCATCCATGTGCCCAGATTCAGCGGTGTTGGCCTTCCGTTTCTGCGCCTCGCGAGCGTCCTCGGGTGAATACTTCACGATCCATCGGTTCAGGGTTGCATGATCGACCGATACACCAAGTTCCGCCATGATCTCTTCCAGGTCGCGGTGGGAGACACCGTAGCGTAGGTAGAATAGACCGTGAACAGGATCACAGATCTTGGGTAGTGGGCGCCTTTGAAGTCGATCATTGGCATTCCTAAACACTGTCGCGATCAAATCACCAGTTGGATCAAACCACACTAAGGTCCAACATGCGGGCCGAAGTTTGCAACAAAACCACATGAAGCACTCTGCCCGGTGGTTTTATGATTCCGTGATGAAAGGGTTTGCCAAGTTGCGGTCAACCTGTTGGTGGATTGTATCTGATGGTCATGATGCCGTTCCTGATTTTGACTTCCAGGGCATGTTGGACATGGTTTCAGGCTTGATCTCAAACGATAAAAATTGTTTGCAAGACTTAGAAAACCTCACTCTATCCGGTCGAGTTGACATGCTACGAATGTCGGAGAGATGACCAAATGACCTATCGATTTCCTTCTTTGAATGGGCTCAAGGCTTTCGAAGCAACAGCTCGGCACCAGAGTTTCAAGGCCGCTGCGGCAGAGCATGGAGTCACGCCCGGCGCTGTCAGTCAGCAGGTGAAGCGCCTTGAAGCATCTCTTGGTATCTCGTTGTTCCTGCGATTGCCGCAGGGCCTCTTGCTAACCAAAGAGGGGGACGCTTATCTGTCTGAGATATCCTGGGCCTTTGATCTGCTGACCGATGCAACGGCAGCTGTCGCGCCGGCACTAAATGGCAGAAAACTGAGTGTCGGGATATCGGAATGCCCGATTGCCCATTTGCCGAAGGGTTGGCCGCGTCATTCAAAGGCGCTTCTCGCTTACATACGTGAAACGCGCATCAGCGAATATGTGGAACTCATTTGGAGCAACGAGCTCGATGAGCTTCTTCTCGACCGTCAGACACGACATAAAAACCTGTCCGAACATGAGGTCGTTGCCAGACATGGTTCCCATGCGTTCTTCTTCTTCACGCGGTCCGGCCTTGCAAATTGTCGCCAAACGCGAGCAATTATTGATGAACTGTCGCGTTGACTTAGGCGCAGGCCATTCGGCGTCATTGACCGGTCGGTCTAATTGAACAAACCTTGGGCGCGTAGGGAACCCCGTTGTCGCAAGGGTGATAAGCTGAAACGGATATCCATTTTCATACTCGCCTTTGCGGTGACCATTCTCAACACGATGCCGATCTGGCTCTCCGAGCTTGCAGTCAAAAGCGGAAGTTCTGACGTTGCCGTCGGCCTACTGGCCAGTGCAGTCTTGGTTTCCGCAGCGGTTGGGTGCCTGTTTGGGTCGTCCGCAGGGCATCTGTCGCTGCCGCGTATCGCCGGGGGGCTTGCCTGCGGCGGACTTGCGTGTGCCGCAATTTCACAGACCATCGTCCTGCCGGTTCTTTTTGCCGGGGCCTGCGCCGTCGGCCTGTCGCAGGGTATCGTTCTGGCCCTGGCCCTGTCGCGAAAGGACAGCGAAGCAACAACGCTGCGGATGATCGGCAATGGAATCGCGGTTGGCTGCGTGGCTTCCTTTGTCCTTCTCGGCGGGCTATTCGCGACCGGGCTGTCGCTGCTGCCGCTGCTGGCCGCTCTTGCGGGAGTGCAGGTGCTGTTAATGCTGCAGAAGCTGCCCCTGCCCGGCAACGGCAACACGCAGCACCTTGATTGGACAGAGGATCTGATCCTGCTGCCGTTTTTTATCTGCATGGGCGCTTACTGGACCTTTCTGGAGATTTTTGCCGCTGAACGACAGCTTGGTGGCCTCAGCGGCTGGCTGGCCGCGAGCCTATTACTATCCGCAACCGGCTCGTTTCTTGCCGGAGCAATGCCGGATCGGATCACCCTGCATGCGCGAATAGCCGGTCTGCTTCTGGCGGCATTTGCCGGGTGTCTCACTTATCTGTCGCGGACCGAAATGTTGATTGGCGCGTCGATCCTTATCAATGCCTTCGGCCTTTTCCTGTTCTTCCCGCTCTATCTGGACCGGACAGATGCGCCCGCGACCGGCATGGCGCGCTACCTTCTTGGCTTTGCATTGGGTGGCGGGGCCGGAAGCCTTGCGATTGCGGTGGGTGGTTACCCGGCCCTGGCCGTGGCGGTTGCCGTCTCGGGGCTGATCGCCTGGCCAGCGCTGCGACGTTCGCGGCCTAAGCCGGACGTTCCGCGATCCTGAGCCCGGCCTTACGCCAGCCTTTGACTGCCATTTCGCCGCGTTCCGGGGTGATGCCGGTCAATGCAAGTTCCTCATAAGCGATATCCTCGAATTGCGGGAACATCTCTCGCATGGCTGAAACGGCCGCATGGGCCCGCTCGGTATTTCCCAACTCACCGTGAAGCCAGGCCAGATGCGCCTGATACCAGAAGAAATCGGGCATCGGTACTTTCTCGATCTCGACCAGTGCAGCTTCGGTGAACCCTTGCGACGCATAGAGCCAGCAGCGCGCATAATGGTACCAGCCTGGATGCACCGGGCTGAGGTCAATCGCGCGGTCCAACAGTTCGACCGCCCGGTCGTATTCGCCCAGAAACATATGGCAGGAGCCGATCTCGGCCAGGACGTCGCAATGGCCGGAATTCAGCTCAAGTGCTCGTTCGGCTGCCGCGCGAAACCCGGCAATGTCCTTCTGATAGAATATGGTCAGCGCCAGGGTCATCCGGGCAAAGGCACTCCGCGCGTCGCAATCTACCGCCCGGCGCGCCGCCTCCGCGGACAGCGCCAAGGCATCCACATCGGGTCGCGGATTGATATGATAACGGTATTCTTCCAGCAACAGCATCGCATAAGCCGCCCAACCGTCAGACGACCCGCTGTCTTCTTTCAACGCAACTTGCAGCCTGTCGCGGATATCGGCATGGAGCGTCTGATCGTAGCTGCGGTAATACTCGTAGAACTGCGCAACCAGAAAATAAGTGTCCCAAGACTGGGTGCGCCCCTCCGGGACTGATCGCGCGGCCTGCTGCGCCATCAACCCGTGTCGACTGCCAAGACGTCCCGCTATCAGGCCGGCAATGTCCTGCTGAATGTCAAACAGATGCTCGGGCCCGCCGCCGCGGTCGAACTGCTCGGTCGCAACCAACCTGCCGCTATTGGCTTCGGTCACCTGCACCGTCACCCGCAAATGGCGTTGAGACCTGCGAATGCTGCCCTCGACCACATGCGTGACCGCGTACCGGTCTGACATCCCCGAATTCGACAGGTTCTCGGCCGCAAGCTGGGCGGTTGTGCGATGCGACAGCAGAGTCAGTTCGCGAAAACGGGACAGGTCGGTGATCGTGTCCTCGGTCAGACCTTCGGCCAGAAACGCATCATCGGGGCTGGACCCCAAACTGCGAAACGGCAGAACCGCAAGAACGATCCGGTCTCTCTCAGGCACGGGTGGGGTTTCGTGAACTGACGGCTCGATCTCGGCCACAAAGCGAAACCCCTTGCCATGGATCGTGCGGATCGTGTGCTGATCGCGACCGCTGTCGCCCACCGCCTGGCGGGCCTCTTTCATGGCCGTCGACAGGGTTGCATCGGTGATGAACCGGCCCTGCCAGACCTGTTCGACCAGCTCGTCTTTCAGAACCACCCGGTCGCGGTTGGCAATGAGATATTCAAGAATGTGCAGGGTCTGTGGCGTCAGGCTGTTGCGCGCGCCCTGGCGCGAGATCTGAAAGAGATCGGTGTCAATTGTACACTCATTGAACGCGTATTTCATGTTCCAGAACCAATGGTAACCCGGTCAGGTTTCGTCGAGACCAAGCCTAGCCCTCATGTTTTCTCAGGAAAAGCTCAGATGCGGCTCGAGTCTCGAATCCGCCCCGGCGCTATCCCCGCTTCATCTTCACCGGTCCGCTACAGGGCCCTGAAACAGGAGAATAACAATGAAATATCGCAACGCGCTGCCTCAACTGAACGGTACGCAGATGCTGGCTGATGGCGGGCTAGAAACCACCCTCGTCTTTCATGAAAGGATCGACCTGCCGCTCTTTGCTGCCTTCAAGGCGCTGGACAGTCAGGACGGCATCGATGCCATCAACCGATACATGCGCGGGTTTGCCGAGCTTGCCGTGCGCAACCGCCGGGGCTTTGTGATGGACACACCGACCTGGCGCGCCAGCCCCCGTTGGGCCGCTGAACTGGGGGTGGATCGCGAACAGCTCAAAGAAGTGCATCGCGGGGTTGTCGCAACGCTTGTCAAGATGCGCGACGATCAGGAAACGCCTGCGTCTCCGTTTGTGATCAACGGCGTGATCGGTCCGCACAGCGATGGCTATGCCCCGACCGAGATCCTGACCGAAACCGAAGCCGAGGCCTATCACCAGACCCAGGCGGGTTGGTTCGCACAAATGGGCGCCGACATGATTTCGGCCATCACCATGACCTATGTCGAAGAAGCCATTGGCATCGTGCGGGCTGCGAAATCTGCCGGCATTCCGGTGGTGATCTCGTTCACGGTCGAAACCGACGGCCGCCTGCCTTCGGGTCAGGCCTTGGGTTCCGCCATCGAACAGGTCGATATCGCCACCAACGGCGCTGCGGCTTACTTCATGATCAACTGCGCCCATCCCGACCATTTCCGGTCCGTCCTGGAACAGGGCGGCGACTGGACCAAGCGGATCATGGGTTTGCGCGCAAACGCCTCGCGCCTGTCGCATGCCGAGCTGGACGAGGCCGAGGAGCTGGATGACGGCAACCCGCAGGAATTCGGCCAGCTTCATCACGAGCTAGCGGGGCTTCTGCCCAACTTGACCGTCATCGGCGGCTGCTGCGGCACCGATCATCGCCATGTTGAGCATGTCTGCAAGGCCGCACGGCATCCCGTCACTGAAGCCGTCTGACGCTCGGTTCAAATCAACCAATCCCGGCGCCCCAGCTCTGCCTTTCGCGGCCAAGGGGTCACCGGGCGAAATCGGCGCAGCCGCGCCTGACTCAGGAGACCAATAATGAGTAGCTATCGTATTTCCCCGTCCCGGGTTCCGGGCATGTCGTTTCCACATGACAACAGCAGCGGCATGTCAATCGCCCCCGGGGGCGGGTTCAGTGCCCCGGTTCTGAACCTGTGCCGGCTCTATGCACGCCTGCACCGCGCCATCCTTCGTGAACATCGAATCCGGCGCGACAGCCATCACGTCGCCCAGTTCAATGATCGCCTGCTCAAAGATATCGGGCTTGAGCGCAGCGAACACCGGGACGACCCGAGTTTTGGGCGCGGCGCCTATTGGAGAGCATGAGATGAAAACCCTGAAGAAAGGTGCCAAAGGCACGAAGGTCAAGGAACTGCAGGGTGCGCTCAACAAAGCCGGAGCGCGCCCCAAGCTCAAAACTGATGGCAAGTTCGGGGATAAGACCGAGACCGCGGTGAAAATCTTCCAGAAAAAATCCCGGCTGAAACGATCCGGCGTCGCCTGCGAAAAGACGCTCACCGCGCTTGGCCTGGCCGGCAAGACACGAAGCTGGCCGCTGGATGATGTCCTGCCGGACCGGCGCGAGGTGGACAAGCACTACGTAAACGCTCGCAAGATTGTCAAAGCCACCATTGCGCTGGCGTCCAAACACAAGGCCTACAGCATCACCAAGCTCAAAGAAGAGATGCAGAAGGCCGGAAAGACGCTCGACAAAGTCTATGCCGGCGTGGTCGATCCGTTGTCGGACATTGGATTTGCGGAGCACAAATTCGACCAGCTTCCGTTCTCGGAGGTGCGAAAGCGCGAGGCGTTGATCGCGCAGGCGAAGAAAAAGCTGGGTGTCTTCAGCGACAATTCCGGCATCTTCTATGGCCATATCATCGATATCGGTCGGATCGAATCCGAAACCAAAAGCGCGATCGACAAACGCAGCCGCGTGGTCTGGCCAGTGCCGAACTACTATCCCGTTTTCAAGCGGAACCTAAGGCGTCTGGAGGCGGTCAAGGAGCGCATGCAAGAGATCCAGAACGACTGCTATAAGCACGAAAACCCCGAGGTCAGCGCCTTTGCGGACAAGGCTCATAAAGTCTTTTCGGCGACCGATAATGCCTATGTCAGTTACGAAGCTGAGAACATGATCCTCAACGACATCAAGCGAGAGTTCGAGCTCAACTCCAAAACGATGCGCGACGACGATCTTCTGAAAATTGGCGAGAGAGGCAAAAAGCAATATCAGAAACTTCGTGCGGAGGCGCGGATCTGCATCGACCATCTCAAGAAATGCTGGGAAATTGAAAAGCACCATCGGAAACTGATCGGCTTTGCTGTCTAGGTTCTGGACCTATTAATTTTGTTGCCGTCATCCCGCCTGCGTGATTCATGCCCGTGAGTTTCAGGGGTATAACATGAGCAATCTATTCTGGCTGACCGATGAGCAGATGGCGCGGCTTCAGCCTTACTTTCCAAAGAGC
>NZ_JBGRUO010000017.1:0-113835 GCF_041537905.1 Ruegeria jejuensis
GCTCTTTGGAAAGTAAGGCTGAAGCCGCGCCATCTGCTCATCGGTCAGCCAGAATAGATTGCTCATGTTATACCCCTGAAACTCACGGGCATGAATCACGCAGGCGGGATGACGGCAACAAAATTAATAGGTCCAGAACCTAGAGGAAGGCAGGGCGGTCGGGCAACGGGGAATGCCGCTAGGTTATTCGTATTTTCTGGCAAAACGGCGCAGGATTTCACCGGGTTCGGTGACGTCTGCTGCCTTGCATTCGGCAATCAGCCGTTCCGCATCAGAGGGCGGGAAATAGCCATAGTCCTTGTAGATATTGATGCGCTGCTCGAAATCGCGCGCATCCGCTTCCGGGTGAAACTGCGTGGCATAGATGTTTTCGCCATGCCGGATCATCTGGTACGGGCAGGCCTCGGACCTGACCAGATGCACACAGCCAGGCGGCAGGTTCTGCACCGCTTCCTTGTGGCCGACAAAAGCCTCGAATTCCGGTTTCAGCCCGGTGGTGAGCGGGTCGGTCGTGCCATCGGGCGTCAGCGCGCAATGTGATGGGCCGACAGGTTCGCCGTATCGCGCCTTGCTCACCTCACCGCCCAGATGGGCCGCCAACACGCCCAGACCGTAACAACAACCCATGAAGGGGTGATCCTGTTCGATGATCTGCGGCATCAGCCCCATCACCTGCGCTTCGATCCGCGCCTCAAGCGGGGGTTTGGAGGCCGGATCGTCACTGACGCATCCCGGCCCGCCGCCAACGATGACCCCGGCATAATCGCTCACTTGCAGCCCCTCTGGCAGCGTTTCGCAATCCAGCCGGATGCGATGGGCGCGATCCTCGGTCAGGTCGCACTTGTGCAGTATCGAGGCATATTCGGCATCCGCCGCATCATGTTCGGGGCGCAATTGCAGGATCAGAAAGCGTTTCATGGCTGGGCTCTAGCGCGATATGGCCGGTATTGGCAACGCCCATTGGGGCGGCTTGCCATCCCGTATCGCCGCGATAGTCTGAGCGTTCTTCACGTGACGGAGAGTGGTATGACCGAACCTCCTATCATCGCCTGGGACTTCGATGGCGTCCTGAACCGGAACATCCGCGATGGTGTGTTTTTATGGGCAGAGAGTTTCGAGCAGGATCTCGGGCAGTCGCTGGATGTGTTCACCAAGCATGTCTTTGCCGATGATTTTGACCGGATCATTACGGGGCAGGAGGATTTGCGGGATCGCGTGGCCTCTTGGGTCGAAAGGGTGGGGTTTGTTCCGGGGCCGGATGCTTTGCTGGAGTATTGGTTCAAAAAAGATGCCCTGCCGGATGTCGAGGTTCTGAAGGTGCAGGCAGCGCTTTCGGCCAAGGGGATCAGGCACGTCATCGCCACCAATAACGAGGCCCGTCGCGCGCGCTATATCGAGGTCGAGATGGGTTTTGGCGACCGGGCCGTGCATGTCTTTTCCTCGGGCCGGATGGGCGTGCGTAAACCGGACCCGGCGTTTTATGCACAGATCACCGAAACGCTGGATGTGGCACCCGACAGGATGCTTCTGATCGATGACTATCAGGCCAGCGTTGACGCGGCGCGTGCCGCGGGGTGGCAGGCCCATTTCTTTTCGGATAAGAGCAGAGACGATGTTCTGGACCGGCTGAGCGCGGAGTTTTTGTGAACCTGGGTGCGATGCCTCACATCGGCCAGAACAGCAGGATCGCGGGGATCGAGACCGCGACCACCAGTATTTCCAGCGGCAGGCCCATGCGCCAGTAATCGCCAAAGCGGTATCCACCGGGGCCGAGGATCAGCGTGTTGTTCTTGTGTCCGATCGGCGTCAGGAACGCCGCCGAGGCAGCAACCGCCACCGCCATCAGGAACGGGTCGGGTGAGACATCTAGCGTGGTTGCCATCTGGATGCCGACCGGGGCGGCGACAATGGTGGTCGCGGTGTTGTTGAGCACATCCGAAAGCGTCATGGTCACCACCATCAGCACCGTCAGAATCGCCCAGGCGGGCAGGCCGTTGGTGAATTGGATGAGGGCACCGGCAATCAACTCCGTGCCGCCCGAACTTTCCAGCGCCGCGCCCAAGGGGATCATCGAGCCCAGCAGGATCACCACTGGCCATTCGATGTGATCATAAAGCTCGGTGATGGGCAGGATGCGGGTCAGTACATAGGCCACCACGACCATTCCCAGCGCCACCGGCAGGTAGATCAGCCCAACGCTCGCCGCCAGCACCGCCGCCGCAAACAGCCCGATGGCGAGCCACACCTTGTCATTTGCGGTCACAGACAGACCGCGCTCGGCCAGTGGCAGACAACCCAGCCATTCAGTGACGTCGGCGGTCCTGTCGCGGGGGCAGAGCAGCAACAGGATGTCGCCGGGCTCGACCTCGGTCTTGCGGACCTGGTGCAGGATACGCCTGCCCTGGCGCGAGATGCCCATCAGCAGCGTGCTTTGCCGCCAGGCCAGCCCGATTCCCTGCGCCGTGCGTCCGGTGATCCGTGCCCCTTCGGGGGCCACCACCTCGATCACCTCGAGACCTTCGCCCGAAGCGGTCAGCAATTCCTGCCGCTGCGCGTCCGAGAAATCCAGCGACAGTGCTGCGCGAAACTCGTCCAGCGCCTCGGGTTTGGCCTCCAGCACCAGCGCGTCGCCCGCCCGAAGCAGCGAGTTTGCGGCGCGGCCATAGCGGCGCTTGCCGTCGCGGATCAGGCCGATGATGGCCACATCCGACTGGTCCGCAGTATCGTAGAACTCGGCCAGGCGTTTGCCGATATGGGGCGACTCTTCCGGGATCGTAAGTTCGGCGATGTAATCGGCCAGCGCGGTTGCGGTATCACCCTCGGCGCCGCGATCGGGGATCAGCCGCCAGCCGATCAGCGCAACAAATGCCAGCCCGGCCAGCGCGGCAAGACCGCCCACCGGCGCGAAATCGAACATGTGATAGGGCGTGCCCACGGCCTGTTCGCGGATCGAGGCGATGATGATGTTGGGCGGAGTGCCGATCAGCGTGGCCATGCCCCCCAGGATGGTGGCAAAGCTGAGCGGCATCAGCGACAGGCCCGACGCGCGTCCCGCCTTGCGCGCGGTCTGGATATCGACCGGCATCAGCAATGCCAGCGCCGCCACGTTGTTCATGAAGGCTGACAGCACCGCGCCGATCCCGCCCATAAGGGCGATATGGGTGCCCAGTTTGCGCCCCGAATCCACCAGCGTGCGGGTGATCAGGAACACCGCGCCCGAGCGCACCAACCCGGCCGATACCACCAGCACCAGCGCCACCACCACCGTGGCGGGGTGGCCAAAGCCGGAAAACGCGTCCTTGACCGGGACCACACCCAGCACAACGCCGATAAGCAAGGCGGAAAAGGCAACCAGATCATAGCGGTAGCGGCCCCAGAGCAGCATGCCGAAGACCCCGATGAACAACGCGAACAAAATGATCTGATCCAAAGTCATGCTGCCACCATAGGGAAGGGTGGCGCGCGGGCAAGCCGGTCCCTTGATCCTTTTGCCCGCAAGGGTCTATATGATCGCCAATCAGAACACCGAGCGACGAGGACGATATGGCCGGCCATTCCAAATGGGCAAATATTCAGCACCGCAAAGGGCGTCAGGATGCGGCGCGCTCCAAGCTGTTTTCCAAGCTCAGCAAGGAAATCACTGTTGCGGCCAAGATGGGCGATCCCGACCCCGACAAGAACCCGCGCCTGCGTTTGGCGGTGAAAGAGGCCAAGTCGAACTCGGTCCCCAAGGACGTGATCGATCGCGCGATCAAGAAGTCGCAGGCGGGCGAGGGCGATGAATACGAAGAGATCCGCTATGAGGGCTATGGCCCCAACGGCGTGGCCGTAATCGTCGAGGCGATGACCGACAACCGCAACCGCACCGCCTCCACCGTGCGCTCGACCTTTTCCAAGAACGGCGGCAATCTGGGCGAGACCGGCTCGGTCGGGTTCATGTTCGAGCGCAAGGGCGAGGTGATGTACACCGTCGAAGCGGGCGATGCCGATACGATCTTCGAGGCCGCGATCGAGGCCGGTGCCGAAGATGTGGAAAGCTCCGAAGATGGCCACATCATCTATTGCGCCGATACCGACCTGAACGACGTGTCGAACGCGCTGGAAGCGGCGCTGGGCGAATCCGAATCCACCAAGCTGGTTTGGAAACCAACCACAACCACCGAGCTTGATCTGGATGGTATGCAAAAGCTGATGCGGCTGGTGGATGCGCTGGAGGATGATGACGACATCCAGCGCGTGACAACCAATTTTGAAGCCGATGACGAGGTCATGGCGCAACTCTGATCGTGCCTTGAAGAATGACATGGCCCGGAGCATTGCTCCGGGCTTTTTTGCGCGCGCTACCGCGACGGTCTATCCGGTGACGGCGGCACGTTCCTGCGCCGGTCGCCAGAGTGGCCCGACGCCGACCAGCAAAAAAATCATGTTAAAGAACACGTTCGACATATTGCCCGAGGCTGCCGAACCTGCGCTGTCCAGCACGAACCAGGCGAGAATGCCGTAGAGCACGGATTTGCGCACCGCCTCGGGCGCGTGATCGTAGACATGTTCGGACAGGTTCCAGATCATCACGCCCCAACCCAGCAGGAAGCCGCCCGCCAGCGCTGACAGAAAGCGCGTATCAGGCGCTGTGAAGGTTGCGCTGCCATCCAGGGGCCAGCCCAGCAGGTCCAGCGTGATGCGGGCAGGGCCGGTCGTGGCCTCGATGGAGCCGAGGAAGAAAACCGGTGCGAAACTGGCCACCATCAGAGCGGTGATCTTGAGCCAGAACTTGTGGAAACTCTGTGACATCTCTGTCCTCCTTTTGGGATATGGCCCAAGGATGGGCTGCCGGGGATCATCGGCGCAATTACCTGTAAGGTAACTGACCTGCGTCCCGGTCCACGCTATGCTTCGGGTATGACCGAGTTTCCCAGCACCCTGAAAACCTGGCGCTCCGCGCGCCGGATGTCGCAACTGCAGCTCGCGGTCGAGGCCGAGGTTTCGTCCCGGCACATATCCTTTCTGGAGACCGGGCGTGCCCGCCCCAGCCGCGAGATGATCGGGCGCCTGGGCGATGCGCTGCAGATGCCGCTGGATGCGCGCAATCAGATGCTGATCACTGCAGGCTTTGCCCCGCGCTATCCGCAGCGCCAGTGGGAGGCTGACGAGATGGCACCGATCCGCGCGGCGGTCGCGCATACGCTCGACAATCACGCGCCTTATCCCGCGCTGGCTCTCGATCGGCTCTGGACGGTGCTGCGCATGAACGCCGCCGCGCAGCAGCTTTACGGCCAGTTGGGCTTTGCCGAGGGCGGCAGCCTGCTTGATCTGCTGATGTCGGATCATCTGCCCAACGTCATCGAGAACTGGCCCGAAGTCGCCCATCACGCCGCCCGTCGGTTGCGGATCGAAAGTGCCTCGCAGGGCGGGGTGGCCCAGTTGGATGCGGCGGCGGATCATCTGATGCAGGCACCCCCGCCCGCAGATCACGCGCCTGCGCCGGTCGTGCCCACGATCCTGCGGATGGGCGATATGCGGCTGGCACTGTTTGCAACCATCGCCCAGTTCGGCACGCCCGAGGATCTGTTGCTGGATGATCTGAAGGTTGAGCTGTATTTCCCCGCCGACCCCGAAAGCGGCGCGCTGCTGCGCGCGCTGGCTGGGGCCGGGGGAAGACGCGTTCCTAAATGATCTGCCGGATGCCGTTTGCAAAGACTTGCCGCCAGCGCAGAATGCGATAGCTTTTGCGCAACCCGGTGTCCCAGAACGGATCGCGATGCACCAACTGCTCGACCATGTCTTCTGTCTCGGCCGCCACGATCCATAACCCACCCTGACCCGCGCCCGCGGGGCTGAAAAGCGGACCCGCAGCGGTAATGGCCTCTGAATGCGATTCCAGAAAGGCCAGATGCGCGCTCATATGTGTTTTACGGATGTCGGGGTCGGCATCCGGGTTGTCCTCAAACAGAATGATAAAGGTTGTCATGTCAGCTCCTGCATGTGCTTGGGAACACAGAATAGTTCGGCGTTCATGTCGGTTGATCTGGCAAATGAGTAAGTTCATTCTGCAAAAATGCAGGATCATAACTGGAACGACCTGAAGTATCTTCTCGCTCTTCACCGCGCTGGGCGGATGTCTGGCGCAGGCCGCCTTGTCGCGGTGAACGAGACCACAATCGCGCGTCGGATCAGAACATTGGAACGGGTATTGGGCGCGCCGCTCTTTGTGCGTGCGGCGGACGGGAGGTATGAGGTCACCGAATTCGGCCAACGGATCGTGGCGCAGGCCGAAGTGATCGAAACGCAGCACTTGCAGGTCTCCGAGAGTGCCGGTCTGGCGCAATCGGGCCTCACCGGAACGGTCCGGGTCAGCGCCGTACCTGCGTTGGTCAACCGCGTGTTGGTGCCTGGCTTCGCGCCGTTCAACTGCCAGCATCCGGACCTGACGGTCGAGCTTGTGCCCGAGGCGCGCAATGCCGATCTGACGAAACGCGAGGCTGATCTTGCACTGCGGTTTGCCCGCCCCGCGTCGGGCGGGTTGCGCGTGAAGGCGCGAAAGCTCGCGGCTCTGAAATTTGCGGTCTACGGGCCCAAGGCAGATTGCGGGCGCACTGATCTGCCCTGGATCGTCTATGACGACGCCCATGCATCGCTGCCGCAGGCGCGCTGGCTTGGAAGTGTGGCGGGGAGCGATATCAGCGCGCTGCGGGTTTGCGACCTGGACACGGCGCAAGAGGCGGTGGGCGCAGGGTTGGGAAGCACTGCGCTGCCGGTGATCTGTGCCGAGGGGGATGCGCGCCTGATGCGGCGCGACACAGGCGGTATCGCACCACCCGACCGCCCGCTCTGGCTGCTGTTTCATGCCGACCAGCCCCGGCGCGCCTCGGTTGAGGCGGTCAAGGAGTGGATCATCGGTTTGGAGTGGCAGGCCAGCGCGCTCAACCCGCCCTGATCAGCCCAACCTGTGCGGCCTGTTTCACGGCGCGGGTGAGCGGGGCGAGCGCCGGGGCCATCACCCGGCTGACCTGCCAACTCAGCGCAACGTCCAGCGGTTGATACGCCAGCACGGTGACAAGCCTGCCGTCGCGGATCGGTTGCCGCGCAAGCGATTCAGGGTTCATGCCCCAGCCCAACCCGGCGCAGGCGGCATCGACGAAGGCCTGGGTCGAGGGCAGGAAATGGCTGGGTGGCGTGACCCGTTTGCCGATCACCTGCTCGATCCATTTTTGCTGCAGGTCGTCTTTGCGGTTGAAGGTCATGCAGGGCGCGACAGAGAGCGTTGCGGCGCTCACGCCTTTGTCAAACCAGCGATTGGCAAAGGCCGGGCTGGCGGTCGCAAGATACCGCAGATGCCCAAGCGGAACCGCGTCACAGCCCGGTGCCGCTTTGGTGCCGGAACAGATCGCGGCGCTGACTGCCCCGCGCCGCAGCCAGTCGGCAGAATGGTCCTGATCATCGATCACAAGGTCAAACAGCACATCCTCGACCTGTGCCATCGCATCCACGAACCATGTGGCGAGGCTGTCGGCATGTTTGGCGATCCGCAGCCCGGCCCGCGTGCCCGTGCAAGGCACACCGCGTTCGATCAGCGCGGCACCCACCCGTTCCTCCAATGCCCGGATACGCTGCGAGATGGCCGATTGTGTCACCGCCAACTCGGCGGCGGCGGCCTCGAAACTGCCCAGTCGCAAAATCGCGGCAAGGGCGCGCAGTTGGTTGGGGTCGAACTGCATTAGAGTTACTTATCTGGCGTTACCATCTTTAATTTGATAGCGGCGATGCGCCCGGTTAGTCAAACCCCGTTCATAGCGGAGAGGCACATGCTGGCATCATTCATTCCCGGCTTCCTTCTAGGGTTCAGCCTGATCCTGGCGATCGGGGCGCAGAATGCGTTTGTGCTGCGCCAGGGGCTGCGGCACGCGCATGTCTTTGCGGTGTGCCTGAGCTGCGCCATCTCGGATGCGCTGCTGATCGCGGCGGGTGTGGCAGGCTTTGGCGCGCTGGCCATGGCGGTGCCCTGGTTCGAGCCGCTCATGCGCTTTGGAGGGGCCGCGTTTCTGATCGTCTATGGCGCGCGCAGCTTTCACGCCGCTTGGCGCGGTGGCGAAGCGTTGGAGACCCGCAATGGTGCAGGGGCCGGATTATGGGCGACATTGGCGACGCTGCTGGCGCTCACCTGGCTCAATCCGCATGTCTATCTGGATACCGTGGTGCTGATCGGGTCGGTCTCGGCACAATATCCGGATCGGTTGAGCTTTGGTCTGGGGGCGGTGACCTCAAGTTTCGTCTTCTTTTTCTCGCTGGGCTATGGCGCCCGGCTGCTGGCACCGCTTTTTGCCCGCCCGCGGGCCTGGCAGGTGCTGGATGTGCTGATCGGCGTGATCATGTGGGCCATTGCCGTCAAACTCATTATCATGTGAAGGGGTTGTCCCAGTTCGCAATAGGGTGTTGAACCGGGTCATGCCCACGCTCGATTCCCCTCCGCAGCGCCCGCTTGTCGGTATCCTTTGGATGCTTGCGGCGGGTGTGTGTTTTGTTCTTATGACGGCATTGGTCAAGGTGATTGGCGGTACCATGCACCCGGTTCAGCTGGCCTTTCTGCGCTACATATTGGGTTTGGTCTTTGTGCTGCCGGTGATCCGCCCGCTGATCACCACGCGGTTCACGCGCCGCCAATGGTCGCTGTTCTGCATCAGGGGCGCGCTGCAATCGGTGGCGGTGATGCTGTGGTTTTTTGCCATGACGCAGATCCCCTTGGCCGAGGTCACGGCGATGAACTATCTGACCCCGATCTATGTCACGCTGGGGGCCGTGTTCCTGTTGGGTGAGCGGTTGGCTATGCGTAGGATCACAGCCATCGGGTTTGCTTTTGTCGGCGCGCTGATCATCCTGCGGCCTGGCTTCCGCGAAGTCTCTCCCGGTCATCTGGCGATGCTGGGAACCACGTTGTTGCTGGGCGGCGCCTATCTGCTGGCCAAGGTCACCGTGGACGAGGTGCGCCCGGCGCTGGTGCTGGCGCAGATGTCGATCTGGGTGGCGGTGTTCCTTGCCCCGTTTGCGCTTGTGGTCTGGCAGCCTTTCAGTCCCTCAGATCTGGGTTTTGTCTTTCTCGTCGCGACCATGGCGACCGCCGGGCATTACTGCATGACCCGCGCGCTGCAAGCCGCGCCTGTGGCCGTGACCCAACCTGCCACCTTCCTGCAACTGGTCTGGTCGGTCGCGCTGGGGGCACTGGCCTTTGACGAAGGGATCGACCCCTGGGTGGTCGCCGGCGGCACGCTGATCCTGGCCTCGGTCAGCTTTATTTCGTGGCGCGAGGCAGCGCTGCAACGGCGTCAGATTACCCCGGTCAATCTTGCGCCGAAGCTGTGACGCAAGGTGCTTGCGGGTTATTGATTGACGGGTCAATAAAAACATCCTAGCTGTTTTCCCAACCTCACGGAAAGGGAAGCGACGATGCCAAAACTGGGAATGGAACCGATCCGGCGCGAAGCCATCGTGCGGGCGACCATCGCCGAGCTTGGCCAGACTCGCTCGCTGGATGTGACCGTCAGCCAGATCGCCAAACGGGCCGGTATGTCCAGCGCGCTGGCGCATCACTATTTCGGCGGCAAAGATCAGATATTCCTGGCGGCGATGCGCCGTATTCTGGCCGATTTCGCTGCCGAGGCGCGCGCCGAGCTGAAGGCCGCCGCGCCCGAGGATCGCGCGCGGGCAGTGATCCGCGCCTGTTTCGCGCCGTCATGCTTTTCACCGGATGTCATTGCAGCCTGGATGACTTTCTACGTGATGGCCCAGACCAATCAGGAGGCGCTGCGGCTTTGGCAGATTTATCAGTCGCGCATCCGATCCAATCTTGTGCATGCGCTGAAAGGCCGGACCAAAGACCCCAGAGATGTCGCCGAAACGCTGATCGCCCTGATCGACGGGCTTTACATCCGGGCCGCATTGGGTGCGCCGGAGCGGCCTGAACTGGCCGTGCGGCAGGCCTCGACCATCCTCGATACGCTCACAGGCAGACTTTCATGACACAGCCCAACATTTTGATCCTGATGGTGGATCAGCTCAACGGAACCCTGTTTCCCGACGGCCCCGCCGACTGGTTGCATGCGCCCAACCTGAAGCGCCTTGCCGCGCGCTCGACCCGGTTTGCCAACACCTATACCGCCTCGCCGCTTTGCGCGCCGGGGCGGGCGGGCTTCATGTCCGGGCAATTGCCGTCGCGCACCGGGGTCTATGACAACGCCGCAGAGTTCCGCAGCGACATCCCCACCTACGCGCACCACCTGCGCCGGGCGGGTTATTACACCTGTCTCAGCGGCAAGATGCATTTCGTCGGCCCAGATCAGATGCACGGGTTTGAGGATCGACTGACCACCGATATCTACCCCGCCGATTTCGGCTGGACGCCGGATTACCGCAAGCCCGGCGAACGGATCGACTGGTGGTATCACAATATGGGGTCGGTGACCGGTGCGGGCGTGGCCGAAATCTCGAACCAGATGGAATATGATGATGAGGTCGCTTATCACGCCACCGCCAAGCTCTATGATCTTGCGCGCGGCAAGGATGAGCGTCCGTGGTGTCTGACCGTCAGCTTTACCCATCCGCACGACCCTTACGTGGCGCGGCGGAAATACTGGGACCTCTATGAGGATTGCGAGCACCTGACGCCGCAGGTTTCCGACCTTGGCTATGACAATCAGGACCCGCATTCGCAGCGTATCTTTGATGCCAATGATTGGCGCAGCTTTGACATCACCGACGAGGATATCCGCAAGTCGCGGCAGGCCTACTTTGCCAATATCTCGTATCTGGACGACAAGATCGGTGAGATCCTGCATGTGCTGGAAACCACGCGGCAAGAGGCGATCATCCTCTTCGTCTCCGATCACGGCGACATGCTGGGCGAGCGGGGCCTCTGGTTCAAGATGTGCTTCTACGAGGGCTCGGCGCGCGTGCCTTTGATGATCTCGGCGCCTGACATGCCTGTCGGCCGGATCGACACTCCGGTGTCCACCATCGACGTGACGCCGACGTTGGGGGCGCTGGCAGGCGTGGATATGGCTGAGATCGCGCCCTGGAGTGACGGCGAGGATCTTGTGCCGCTGGCCAATGGCGTCGAGCGGAGCGCGCCGGTGGCAATGGAATACGCCGCTGAGGCCTCCTATGCGCCGCTGGTTTCCCTGCGCTATGGCAAGTGGAAGTATAACCGCTGCGCGCTGGACCCCGATCAGCTGTTTGATCTGGAGGCCGATCCGCATGAGCTGACCAACCTGGCCGACAGCCCGGCGCATCAGGGCACGTTGCAGTCGCTGCGCGCCAAATCCGAGGCGCGCTGGGATCTGGACGCATATGATGCCGATGTGCGTGCCAGCCAGGCCCGTCGCTGGGTGGTCTATGAGGCGTTGCGGCAGGGCGGCTATTACCCCTGGGACTACCAGCCGCTGCAACGGGCCTCGGAACGCTACATGCGCAACCATATGGACCTGAACACCGTCGAGGAAAACCAGCGCTTTCCGCGCGGCGAATGATCCCCGCGGCCCCTTTTTTATTGAGCGCTTCCGCGCGCTCTTTTTGCAGACAACAACAGATGTGACGCGCCGGGGCGAGCCGGGCGGAGGTGGACATGGAAGCAGATTTTGTGATCGTTGGCGCGGGCAGCGCCGGCTGCGCGATGGCCTATCGGCTAAGCGAGGCGGGGGCCTCGGTATTGGTGATCGAACATGGCGGCAGTGATATCGGGCCGTTTATCCAGATGCCCGCTGCGCTGAGCTATCCGATGAACATGTCGCGCTATGACTGGGGGTTCAATTCCGAGCCGGAGCCGAACCTGAACAACCGACGGCTGGTGGTGCCGCGCGGCAAGGTGATCGGCGGGTCCTCGTCGATCAACGGCATGGTCTATGTGCGTGGTCACGCGATGGATTTCGAGACCTGGGCCGAGATGGGCGCCGATGGTTGGGCCTATGCGGATGTTCTGCCCTACTACAAGCGGATGGAGCATTGGCACGATGGTGGGCATGGCGGTGACAGCGAATGGCGCGGCACTGACGGCCCGTTGCATGTCAGCCGCGGCCCGCGCCGCAACCCGCTCTATCATGCTTTTGTCGAGGCAGGGCGTCAGGCCGGGTATGAGACCACGGGCGATTACAATGGCGAGAAGCAGGAAGGTTTTGGTCCGATGGAGCAGACCGTCTGGCGGGGCCGACGCTGGTCGGCGGCCAATGCCTATCTGCGGCCCGCGCTAAAGCGGCCCAATTGCGATCTGGTCAATGGGCTGGCGCAGCGGGTTGTGATCGAAGAGGGCCGCGCCGTCGGTGTCGAGATCAAGCGCGGCAACAGCACGCAGGTGATCCGGGCGCGGCGCGAGGTGGTTCTGGCGGCCTCGTCGATCAACTCGCCCAAGTTGCTGATGCTGTCGGGGATCGGTCCGGGGGCGCATCTGGCGGAACATGGGCTTGATGTAGTCGCGGACCGGCCCGGCGTCGGTGCCAACCTGCAAGACCATCTGGAGGTCTATTTCCAGATCGCCTCGCTGAAGCCGATCACGCTTTATCGTCACTGGAACCTGATCAGCAAGGCGCTGATCGGGGCGCAGTGGCTGTTCACCAAGACCGGGCTGGGGGCGTCGAACCAGTTCGAAAGTGCGGCCTTCATCCGGTCTCGCGCCGGTATTCCCTATCCGGATATCCAGTATCACTTCCTGCCCATGGCCGTGCGTTATGACGGGCAGGCCGCTGCCGAAGGACATGGCTTTCAGGCTCATACCGGCCCGATGCGCTCGCCGTCGCGCGGGGCGGTGACGTTGCGCTCAGCGGACCCGGCTGAAGCGCCCGTGATCCGCTTCAACTACATGTCGAGCGAACAGGATTGGGACGAGTTCCGCACCTGCCTGCGCCTGACCCGCGAGATCTTCGGGCAGGAGGCGTTCAAGCCTTTTGTCGGAAAGGAAATTCAGCCCGGCGCCGATCTGCAAAGTGATGATGAGTTGGACGGTTTCATCCGCGAACATGCCGAAAGCGCCTATCACCCTTGCGGCACCTGCCGCATGGGTCGGGCCGATGATCCCAACGCGGTGGTGGACCCCGAGGCGCGGGTGATCGGGGTTGACGGGCTACGGGTTGCCGACAGCTCGATCTTTCCGCAGATCACCAATGGCAACCTGAACGCGCCCTCGATCATGGTCGGGGAAAAAGTATCCGATCACCTGCTGGGTCGCGGAATGCTGCCACGCTCGAACGCGCAGCCATGGGTGCATCCGGACTGGCAGACCGCGCAGCGCTGAGGGAGTTGTACTTTGCTGTGTCCATGCCCAGCTTGATCCGTGTCAAAGCGGTTCACCACGCTGCGATTCTAATCTGAGCCGCACTCAACGATCAGGAGCACACATATGTCCCACACCCCGCACGAACTGGCCGAGGAATTCCCGGACAAGGCCGACCTCATGAGCCAGCTCAAGCAGAGCGATGCCCATTTTGCACGGCTCTCGGACGAATATCATGAGATCAACCGCGCCGTGCATCGCGCCGAGACCAATGTAGAGCCCATCGAGGATCTGGCAGAGGTCGAACTGCGCAAGAAGCGGGCAGCGCTCAAGGACGAGATCTGGGGCATTCTGTCAAATAACTGACGTTCTGAAACCGGCGCCCGCAATACGCCGCGCCTCTCTGGGTCTCGATCAGGCACCAGAGGGGCTTACTCAGCATTATGCTGAGCATATTGTGAACAAGTTTGCACGCATTTGGCTATTGACCTGACATAGGCTGCCCGCAGAGCGGGCGACGAGATTGGCCCGTTTCCAAAATCTGAATTTGATCGAAGGAATGGGGCAATGGCGAAGACGCTTGCGACGATGACCAAAACATTCAACAAGCTGGAAGCACGATTTCAGGAATGCTCTTTGGATCAAGCCAAGATACTTACCGACTATATCAAGCTCAAAGAGCAGGCTTCGGTAGCCGCAGAACAAGCCGGAAAGGATGCCGCCGAGC
This sequence comes from Ruegeria jejuensis, assembly GCF_041537905.1. Taxonomy (NCBI): domain Bacteria; kingdom Pseudomonadati; phylum Pseudomonadota; class Alphaproteobacteria; order Rhodobacterales; family Roseobacteraceae; genus Ruegeria; species Ruegeria jejuensis. Next base: position 13,977 of record NZ_JBGRUO010000017.1, read on the forward strand.
TCTGCAAGAAAGGTCACAAGGGCAAGGTTCTGGCGGATTTCGCAAAAGACAAGCCGGTTAAGCAAGCGTTGAAGTTTTGGGCGGCGAATGAAGCACAGGCTGCCAAGCGGCGCGACGCCTTGAGCAAGTCACACGCGGCGCTTTTGGCGCTGGGCAAAGATATGCAGTCGATAGCGAGCGAGTTAAGGGCCGATATTGAGAAGCGTGACAAGAAAGCCAATCGCAAATTGCTGAAGATAAAGTCTGATTCACTTCCTGACCTGAAGAAATTGATGAAGAAGACGGAAACTCAGTTCAAGCAGATGCAGAAGCTCGACAAACAGATGCGCGACGATCTCAGGGATGTGCTCGAGATTCCGTTTGCTTCGGGGTTTGAGTATTTCTTTGACAGTTTTTTCAAGGGATCCGAGAAATACCGCAGAGCGGATGACATGCGGGTACAGGCGAAAGGAATCGTCAACCTGAGAGCCCAAAGCGGCAAGCTGCGCGACGCCAAGAAAAAACATGCTGAGCTTAAGAAACTTTGCACGCATGCCCTGAAAGAGGCCCAGGCCGGCAATTCCCCCAAGGCGGCACTGGACGGCGCGTCCAAGGCTCTCAAGGAAATTCGCAAGATGCTCAAAGTACAGCAACAGGGGCTGAATACGTTGTCAAAGGATGAAAAGGCATCGGCGGATGGCAAGGCCTTCGTCAAGGGCCTTGGTGAATTGACAGCGTTGTCAAAGGACGGGCTCAAGCTGTTGACAAGCGCGACAAGAGCCTGCTTTGCCTTGCAGAAGAAAGCGCAAGGGGCCTGACGCCTAGCTGACCTGATAGGGCAGCGTATCGCGCGTATCGGGGTCGATGGTCAGCCTGCGCTCCAACGGTGGTACGGAGCGCTGGTGGCATGTGGCGCGTTCGCAGATGCGACAGGAAATGCCGATGGGCTCGAAGGCGCTGGCATTGTTGACGTCGAGATTATCCGCATAGACCAGCGCATCGGCGTGACGTATCTCGCATCCAAGCGCGATGGCATAGCGGCGCACGGGCGCGCCGAACGACCCACCGGGTTTCGACACGTCGCGCGCCAGCGAGATATAGCGCACCCCGTCGGGCGTTTCGGCCAGTTGGCGCAGGAAATGTCCGGGTGTCTCGAACGCGCGATGCACGTTCCAAAGCGGGCAGGCCCCGCCGAACCGTGCAAATTGCAGCCGTGTGGCAGAGTGGCGCTTGGTGATGGTGCCCGCCTGATCCACCCGGACAAAGAAAAACGGGATGCCCTTGGCGCCGGGCCTTTGCAGGGTGGACAGCCGGTGCGCGACCTGTTCGATCGACGCGCCAAAGCGATGGCCCAGCAATTCCAGATCATGGCGGGTTTCGCGCGCTGCCTCCAGAAAGCTGCCATAGGGCATCAGCGCGGCCCCGGCGAAGTAATTGGCCAATCCGATCTTGGCGATGGAGCGGGCAGCCTCGGTCTGGAACCGCGCGAAGTCGAGCGTGGCCTCAAGCAGCTTGTCCTGCGTCAGCAACGCCACTTGCAGCAGCAGTTGAAAGACGCGTGTCTCGGGCGCGGCGCGTGAGGACAGCCTGAGCAGGCGCGCCTCGGCATCGTAGCTGCGCAATGTCTCGGTATCGATATTTCTGACGGTGATACCCTGCGCGCCCAGCATCGCTTCGGCGGCGGCACTGACGCCGTTTTCGCGGCGGGCCAGATCGGCAAAGCGCTCGGCGCTGCGGTCGACCGCGTCGATGTAGTTGTCACAATAATGGAAGAAATCGCGCACCTCTTCCCACGGGCTGGCCTGTAGGCGGGCATCCTCGCGGCCAAGCGCCTCGTCCAGCGAGGCCAGCCGTTCATGGGTTTGCCGGTAGTGGCGGTGCAACTCGATAAAGGCGCGGGCCAGCGCGGGGGCGTTCGAGGCGGTCAACCGCAGATCAGCAGGCGGTGGCATCGCCTCTGCAAAAAGCGGATCGGCCAGCACCTCGCGCATGTCCGAGACCAGCCGCTCGCTGTCGCCGCTGCTCAGTTCGGTTACATCCAGCCCGAACTCCTGCGCCAGCGCCAGAACCACCGTGGTCGAGACCGGGCGGTTGTTATTTTCCATCTGGTTGAGGTAAGGCAGCGAAATGCCTAGTTTTGTGGCGAATTCTCTCTGGGTCAAAGCCAGCCTGTTGCGGATTTCCCGCAGCTTGGCACCGGCATAGAGCTTTTGGGGAGGCATGAGCGGCCTTTGCAGATTTACCTACCCGTCAGGTTAGGTTTGCAAACCCGCCAGCGCAAGTCATCTCAGGGCAAGTTGGCGCTCGCGCCGGATGACCACGGTGATCGACCCGATCGCCAGCACTGCGGTGCCCAGCATCAGGCCCAGCAGCGGTGCCTCAGAGCTGCCGGGACCCAGCAATGCACCCGCCAACCCGCTCAGCGCCGCACCACCACCCAGCATGATCGCGCCGGACAGTCCCGAGGCGGTTCCGGCCAGATGCGGGCGCACCGACAGGGCGCCTGCGGTCGCGTTGGGGATCGACATACCATTGCCAAGGCCCACAAAGGTCATGAAGCCGAAGAATGTCAGCGCCGAGGCCATGCCGGACAGGGTCAACACCAGCGACAGGCCAACACCCGCGGCATTCAGGATGCAGCCCCAGAGCACCATGCGGTTTACGCCGAAGCGCATTGAATACCGTCCCGACAGGAAGTTACCGAGAAAATAGCCCAGGGCTGGCGCGCCGAAATAGATCCCCATGATCGAGGGCGGCATGCCATAGATCTCGGTGCCGACAAAAGGCGCGCCGCCCAGATAGGCAAAGAACGCGCCCGAACTCATTCCCGACGCCAGCGAATAGCCCCAGAAGCGGGGCGAGGTCAGCAATTCGGGATATTCGCGGAACTGTGCGATCAGGGTCTTGCCACTTTTCAGGGCAGTTTCCCCGAAATCCACATAGGTCAACGCCAGCGTGATGGCGCCAAGGCCGAAGAGCAGCCAGAAATTGGCGTGCCAGCCAAAGATTTCATCCAGAAACCCGCCAATGGCCGGCCCGATCATAGGCACCACTGCCATGCCCATGGTGACATAGCCGATCATTGAGGCCGCCTGATCCTGATCATACATGTCCCGCACAGCGGCGCGGCTCAGCACCATGGCCACAACGACCACAGCCTGACACATGCGGGCCGCCAGAAAGGCTTCGGCGCTGGGGGCATAGATGCAGGCCAGCGTTGCGACCAGGAACAGGGCCAGCCCCCACAAGATCACCGGTCGTCGCCCCGCCTTGTCGGCAATCGGGCCGATCACGATCTGCATCATCGCATTGACCGCCAGATAGAGCGCGACGGACAACTGCATCAGGCGGTAGTCGGTTTCAAAATGCAGCGTCATGTTCGGCAGGCTGGGCAGGAAGATATTCATCCCCAATGCCGACAAACCCGCCAGCAGAATCAGGGTCCCGATTCTGGGCGGGCTGCGCCGCGCCGAAGTCTCATGCTGAAGCTGGGTCATTGTGGGGATGTATGCTGAGGGCTGCGGCCTGTCCATAACCAAGATTCATGAGGATGTTAATTAACAAATTTGCATTTCGCATCAGGATCGCTTCAAAAACTTTGCAAATTTGCTGAAAACTGCTTTGGCCCCAGCACGATCCCCTATATGTATCGCGCGATTTTGAAAGGGACACCGGCCATGAAAGATATCCTCTCCGAGCTTGAAAACCGCCGGGACGCGGCGCGTCTGGGTGGCGGGCAAAAACGGATCGATGCCCAGCACGGGCGTGGCAAGCTGACTGCGCGCGAGCGGATCGAACTGCTTCTCGACGATGGCAGTTTCGAAGAATTCGACATGTTCGTCAGCCACCGCTGCACCGATTTCGGCATGGAAAAGCAAAAGCCCGCAGGGGATGGCGTTGTGGTCGGATGGGGCACGATCAATGGCCGTCAGGTCTATGTGTTCAGCCAGGACTTCACCGTGCTGGGCGGGTCAGTGTCGGCCACGCATGCGATGAAAATCTGCAAGATCATGGACATGGCCGTGGCCAATGGCGCGCCGGTGATCGGGATCAACGATTCCGGCGGTGCGCGGATTCAGGAAGGCGTCGATTCGCTGGCCGGTTATGGTGAGGTGTTCCAGCGCAATATCGAAGCCTCGGGCGTTGTGCCGCAGATCAGCGTCATCATGGGCCCCTGCGCCGGTGGCGCGGTCTACAGCCCCGCGATGACCGACTTCATCTTCATGGTAAAAGACAGCTCTTATATGTTTGTGACCGGCCCCGACGTGGTCAAGACCGTCACCAACGAGGTGGTTTCGGCTGAGGAACTGGGCGGGGCGTCAACCCATACCAAGAAATCCTCGGTCGCGGATGCCGCGTTCGAGAACGATGTCGAGGCGCTGGCCGAAGTGCGCCGCCTGGTCGATTTCCTGCCGCTCAACAATCGTGAGAAGCCGCCGGTGCGCCCCTTCTTCGATGAGCCGGGCCGGATCGAGACCTCGCTGGACACGTTGGTGCCGGAAAACCCCAACACGCCCTATGACATGAAGGAATTGATCACCAAGGTCGCGGATGAGGGTGACTTCTACGAGATTCAGGAAGATTTCGCCAAGAACATCATCACCGGTTTCATCCGTCTGGAAGGGCAGACCGTAGGTGTTGTGGCAAACCAGCCGATGGTTCTGGCCGGATGTCTGGACATTGACAGCTCCCGCAAGGCCGCGCGTTTCGTGCGGTTCTGCGACTGTTTCGAAATTCCGATCCTGACTTTTGTTGATGTGCCGGGCTTCCTGCCCGGAACGACGCAGGAATATGGTGGCGTGATCAAGCACGGGGCCAAACTGCTCTTTGCCTATGGCGAGGCCACCGTGCCAAAGGTGACGGTGATCACCCGCAAAGCCTATGGCGGGGCCTATGTTGTGATGTCCTCCAAGCATCTGCGCGGCGATTTCAACTATGCCTGGCCATCTTCCGAGGTGGCGGTGATGGGTGCCAAGGGCGCGACCGAGATTATCCACCGCGCCGATCTGAACGATCCCGAAAAGATCGCCCAGCATGCCGCCGACTATGAGGAACGCTTCGCCAACCCCTTTGTGGCGGCGGAGCGCGGTTTCATCGATGAGGTCATCATGCCGCAATCGACCCGCAAACGGGTGGCACGCGCCTTTGCCTCGCTGCGGGGCAAGAAAAGCCAGAAACCCTGGAAAAAACACGACAACATTCCGCTCTAAGCCCCATTCGGGCCGCAGCGCAGTTTCATGCGACGGCCCATAGCTTGTTTCAACCGCAGGGACGCCCCATCAGATGATTCGCGCTCTCAGATACCAAGGCTCGCGCGCCGCACCGGCCGCCAGGCTCTGCCGCGGGCAGTGGCTTGGCTGTGTCGTCGGGTTGGTCCTGTGTGGTGTTGCGGGAACGGTGCAGGCGGATGCGCGAATACCGGTGCCCTCGGGGCAACCGGTCGAACTTCAGGATGTGCTGCTCGACAAGAACCCTGGCGCGCTCTGGCTGCGGTTCCGCTTCATGGCCCCGGCCATTGGCAAGACCGAAGAACGCATCGGCTATGAGGTCGCGGCCCAAGACATGGAGTTTCTGTGCAACCAAGTCGTCGTGCCCTATGTCGGCAAGCACGAGCTGGACCCCGCGCGTATCGTCATCTCGATGGCGGACAGAAATGTGGAATTTGGCCAGTCTGACCCCAAGGCAACCCAGTTTTTCGAGACCTATCGGCTGGAAGACGCTCGCTGCATATGGGAGGAATACTGATGCTGCCACTAGATGTTGTGTTTGCGGGGCGCCCCTGTGGCCATAATACGCCTCTGTCTTGCCGCAGCGCAGCTATATCGCTTGTCGCATGTGCATTTCCGTCCTGCTGCCCTATGGTCGCTGCGATCCGCAACACTGCGGGTCACAATCAAAAGATGACGCGGGCAGGGGGCGAACCCTCTGCAGAGGCTGCGTTTATTATCAGGAGAAGCAGATGTCGAAGAGCATCAAATTTGTCACCATGCTTGCCTTCGTCGGCACCGTCGCGGCATGTGCCGGCCAGCAGGAAGAAGAGATCGTTGTGGTCGAGCCGGTCTCGACTGAACCGGTCTTCACCGGCAAGTACAAGTAATACCGGTCCGGGACCGGCCTATGCGCTGGTCCCGACCCATCCATGGCACTCTGTCCGGGGGGCGCTGCCATGCTGAAACATCGCGGTTTTCCCGGCCGTCTTCCCGGCACCGACTTCCAGTTCACGATTCGCCGCCCGAATCCCAAGGGTGTGACGCCTCTGGTTGCGCGCGATCGCTATCGTGATCGCAGACCGGCGGATAAACGCGCCGATTCCGGGTTCATGGCGGCGCTTTGGCAGCAATTCGGCGATCAGCCTTTTGAGCGGGGCAATCTGGATGCCGGCCGATTGAACTGGCTCTTCGGGCGCGAAGTGATTCCCGCAGAAGATCCTTTTGACCCAGAGAGTTACGAGGCGTTGCTTGTGGTTGACGTCAACGTTGCGCGGGCCTCTTTTCCCGATGTTTTTGGGGATTGATCGGCATGAACCCGCAGGCCCCAACCTCAAATCGGCAGAAAGTGGCTCAAAGTGAGCCTTCGAGCTTGCCGTGCTTGGCGCGCCGCGAACTGTCGGGCAATCTCTCAACTGTGGGTGGCTACGCATTGCCTGCGTCACCTGCAAACCATCTATTCCGTACCCCTTCTCTGTGCGGGCAGATTGATGTTCCCCCCTTCAATCTGCCCGCCTTTTTTTCGCCTAGTGCTGCGCGTGCGGGTCGGCGGGGATTTGCGCAGGCATCCGCTTCAACCCGAATTGACTTGCCCGTGACCGGGCTGCGGCTGCATGACTGCGCGCATAAATCCTACGAAAAAGAAGGAAGAGCAGCATGTACACGAACAAGATCGTATTGGCCCTGGCGGTCTGTGCAGGTCTGTCGGCCTGCGGCGACAACACCACCGAGCGGGTACTCTATGGCGGCGCGGCAGGCGCTGCGGGCTCGGCCATCCTCGACACCAACGTGGTTGCCGGTGCAGCCGTCGGTGCGGCGGCAAACGTCATCTACTGCGAGGAAAACCCCGGCAAGTGCTGATCGCACCGCGGGTCTGACCACATTACATACACGACCCCGTTCCGGGTCGTCTGAACTCATGCGATTCGCCGCTCTGGTCCGAAAGGACGGGGGCGGCGTTTTGCGTCTGCGGAATTACAAGACAAAGGACTGCCCATGTTCAACAAGATCCTGATCGCCAACCGGGGTGAAATCGCCTGCCGGGTCATCAAGACCGCCCGCAAGATGGGCATCGCGACCGTCGCCATCTATTCGGATGCCGACAAGCAGGCGCTGCATGTGAAGATGGCCGATGAGGCGGTGCATATCGGCCCGCCGCCCGCCAACCAGTCCTATATCGTGATCGACAAGGTGATGGAGGCGATCCGTTCCAGCGGCGCGCAGGCGGTACATCCGGGCTATGGCTTCCTGTCGGAAAACGCCAAATTCGCCGAGGCGCTTGAGGCCGAAGGTGTTGCCTTTGTTGGCCCGCCCGTTGGTGCGATCGAAAGCATGGGTGACAAGATCACCTCTAAGAAGATCGCGCAGGAGGCTAATGTCTCGACCGTGCCCGGCTATATGGGGCTGATCGAGGATGCCGAAGAGGCGGTGAAAATCTCCAACGAGATCGGCTATCCGGTGATGATCAAGGCCTCTGCCGGGGGTGGCGGCAAGGGGATGCGGATTGCCTGGAACGATGACGAGGCGCGCGAGGGCTTCCAGTCCTCCAAGAACGAGGCCGCCAGTTCCTTTGGCGATGACCGGATCTTCATCGAGAAATTCGTCACCCAGCCGCGCCATATCGAGATTCAGGTGCTGTGTGACACCCATGGCAACGGCATCTATCTGGGCGAGCGCGAATGCTCGATCCAGCGCCGCAACCAGAAAGTGGTGGAAGAGGCGCCCAGCCCGTTCCTTGACCCCGAGACCCGCAAGGCGATGGGCGAGCAGGCCGTGGCTCTGGCCAAGGCGGTGGGCTATGCCAGCGCCGGTACGGTGGAATTCATCGTTGATGGTGACAAGAATTTCTACTTTCTGGAAATGAACACCCGTCTGCAGGTTGAACACCCGGTGACCGAGCTGATCACCGGTGTCGATCTGGTTGAACAGATGATCCGCGTTGCCAATGGCGAGCCGCTGAGCATCACTCAGGACGATGTCACGCTGACCGGTTGGGCGATTGAAAACCGTCTTTACGCCGAAGATCCCTATCGCGGATTCCTGCCCTCGATCGGGCGGCTGACCCGCTATCGCCCGCCGCAGGAGGTTGCCTCGGGCCCGCTGCTGGTCAACGACAAATGGCAGGGTGACGCGCCCGAGGGCGAGGTTGCCGTGCGCAACGATACCGGAGTCTATGAAGGCGGCGAGATCAGTATGTATTACGACCCTATGATCGCCAAGCTCTGCACCTGGGCACCGACCCGTGAGGCCGCGATCGAGGCGATGCGCGTCGCGCTCGACAGTTTCGAGGTCGAAGGCATCGGTCACAACTTGCCCTTCCTGAGCGCGGTGATGGATCACCCGAAATTTGTCTCGGGCGACATGACCACGGCCTTCATTGCCGAGGAATATCCCGACGGGTTCGAAGGGGTCACGCTGCCCGAAGAGGATCTGCGCCGGATCGCGGCCTCTTGTGCTGCCATGCACCGGGTGGCCGAGATTCGCCGCACCCGCGTGTCGGGCCGGATGGACAACCACGAGCGCAAGATCGGCAAACGCTGGAACGTGGCGCTGCAGGGCCAGGAGTTTGCGGTCAAGGTCAAGGCCGACCGCGAAGGCTCGACCGTCAAGTTCGAGGATGGCAGCAAGCTGCGCGTCACGTCGGACTGGACGCCGGGCGATCAGTTGGCGGTTCTCGAAGTGGATGGCAGCCCGCTGGTGCTGAAGGTCGGCAAGGTCTCGGGCGGGTTCCGCGTCCGCAACCGGGGCGCGGATATGAAAGTGCATGTACGCACCCCGCGTCAGGCCGAACTGGCCCGCCTGATGCCGGAAAAACTGCCCCCCGATACCTCGAAAATGCTGCTCTGCCCGATGCCCGGCCTGATCGTGAAGGTCGATGTCGAACTGGGTCAGGAAGTGCAGGAGGGGCAGGCGCTCTGCACCATCGAGGCGATGAAGATGGAAAACATCCTGCGCGCCGAGAAGAAGGGCGTGGTGGCCAAGATCAACGCAGGCCCCGGCGACAGTCTGGCTGTGGATGACGTGATCATCGAGTTCGAGTGATCCGGAACCCACCGGGAAAGGCGGCACCGTGACAGTGGTGAATGTGAAATCAGATCGGCAGCGGGGTCAGTTGAGCCCCCGCTGTTCGCGCAGCTCGCGCTGGCGCAGCGGCATCTTGTCGATGGACCGGCTGATTTCGCGCACGCTCCATGGAAAGGGTTTTCGCAGACGCACGCCGCCATCCTTGCCGATGATGACCAGTTGGAACCCGCGCGGGCGCAGCTTTTTGCGCAGCTCGGACGGGTTGGCCGGGTCGGTATCGGTCAGAACCACCACATCGCGATCCGTCAGCATGCCTTCTTCTGCCATCAGCATGTCGATCTGCTGCTGGAACCGCGGATCGGCCTCGGTGTCGGCAAAGACCACGATGGGTCGGTTTGTCCACAAAAATTCGCTCAGATCGCCATCATCCGCCGTACGGATCATTCCGGCTTCTTTAGGCTCGGACCCATCCGTCGCGGCTGCCGCGAAGGGAATTAGTGTCGCAAAAACAAGCGCGAGCGTGCGTTTCATACTCTCTCCCTTTGGATTGAATATAGACGCGCTGGCGCGGAATGCGACCGCCGAATTGCACCCGTTCACCAAAATGTTGCGCATAGCAGCGCAAGAGACTTCCGGCAAAGCCTGCTTTGCCATTCTCCGACAAGACGAGAGGACCCCGAGATGACGACGACCGCAGATTGGCGGGCGCTGGCCGAGAAAGAACTGCGTGGCCGCGCGCTGGATGACCTGAACCGCGAAACGCTTGAGGGGATTGAGGTCAAACCGCTCTATACCGCCGAGGATACGGCCGAGCTTGATCATATGGGCACTCTGCCCGGCTTTGGCCCGTTCACGCGCGGTGTGAAGGCGACGATGTATGCCGGCCGCCCTTGGACCATCCGTCAATATGCCGGGTTCTCGACGGCTGAGGAATCGAACGCCTTCTACCGCCGCAATCTGGCGGCCGGTCAGCAAGGTGTTTCGGTGGCCTTCGATCTGGCCACCCACCGGGGCTATGACAGCGACCACGCCCGCGTGGTGGGTGATGTGGGCAAGGCCGGTGTGGCCATCGACTCGGTTGAGGACATGAAGATCCTTTTCGACGGCATTCCGCTGGACAAGGTCTCGGTCTCGATGACGATGAACGGCGCGGTGATCCCGGTTCTGGCCAGCTTCATCGTTGCTGGTGAAGAGCAAGGCCATGACAAGTCGCTGCTGGCGGGCACCATTCAGAATGACATTCTGAAAGAGTTCATGGTGCGCAACACCTATATCTACCCGCCCGAACCCTCAATGCGGATCATCTCGGATATCATCGAATACACGTCAAACGAGATGCCGAAATTCAACTCGATCTCGATTTCGGGTTATCACATGCAGGAGGCCGGGGCGAACCTGGTGCAGGAACTGGCCTATACGCTGGCGGACGGGCGCGAATATGTACGTGCCGCGACCGAGGCCGGGATGGATGTGGACAAATTTGCCGGGCGTCTGAGCTTCTTCTTTGCCATTGGCATGAACTTCTTCATGGAGATCGCCAAGCTGCGCGCCGCGCGCACGCTCTGGCACCGGGTAATGACCGAGTTTGGCGCGAAATCCGAACGCTCCAAGATGCTGCGCACCCATTGCCAGACCTCCGGCGTATCGCTGCAGGAACAGGACCCCTATAACAATGTGATCCGCACCGCCTATGAGGCGATGAGCGCGGTTCTGGGCGGAACCCAGTCGCTGCACACGAACGCGCTGGATGAGGCGATTGCCCTGCCCACTGACTTCTCGGCCCGCATCGCGCGCAACACGCAACTTGTGCTGCAGGAAGAGACCGGTGTCACCGATGTGGTCGATCCCTTGGCGGGGTCCTACTACATCGAGAGCCTCACCAATGAGTTGATCGAAAAAGCCTGGGCCCTGATGGAAGAAGTCGAAGAGATGGGTGGCATGACCAAGGCCGTCGCCTCGGGCATGCCCAAGCTGCGCATCGAGGAGTCGGCGGCGCGCCGTCAGGCGATGATCGACCGGGGCGAAGAGGTGATCGTCGGGGTCAACAAATACCGCAAGGAACAGGAAGACCCGATCGATATTCTCGATGTCGACAACATGGCGGTGCGTGACGCCCAGATCGCGCGGCTGGAACGCATCCGCACCACGCGCGATGACGCGGCCTGCGTGGCCGCATTGGACGAGTTGACCCGCGTATCGCGGGAAGGTGGAAATCTGCTTGCCGCAGCGGTAGAGGCCGCGCGGGCGCGTGCATCCGTGGGAGAGATCAGCATGGCGATGGAAAAGGAATTCGGCCGTCACCGCGCCGAGGTGAAAACGCTCGCCGGTGTCTATGGCGCGGCCTATGAGGGCGATGAAGGCTTCGCCGCGATCCAGAAATCCATCGAGGATTTCGCCGAGGCCGAAGGCCGCCGCCCGCGCATGCTGGTGGTCAAGATGGGTCAGGATGGTCATGACCGGGGCGCCAAGGTGATCGCCACCGCCTTTGCCGATATCGGGTTCGACGTGGATGTCGGGCCCCTGTTCCAAACACCCGAAGAGGCAGCGCAGGACGCGGTGGACAATGACGTGCATGTGGTGGGCATCTCGTCCCAGGCTGCGGGTCACAAGACGCTGGCGCCGCAACTGGTCGAGGCCCTGAAGACGGCGGGTGCCGAGGACATCATCGTGATCTGCGGCGGGGTGATCCCGCAGCAGGATTACCAGTTCCTTTATGATCACGGGGTCAAGGCGATCTTTGGGCCCGGCACCAACATCCCCGAGGCGGCGCAGGATATCCTGAAACTGATCGCCGCAGCGCGGAACTGAGACAGAGGGCGCAATGCGCCGAGCAAATTCCAAGCCAGAGCAGGGGGCGCATCAGCGCCCCTTTTTCATTGCGCGCAGGTCGTGGCGCTGTAGCCTGACGGACGGGAGGACCTTTCATGCGTCTGGATCATCTGGCAGTTTTGGGAACGAGCCTTGAAGAGGCCGTAGAGCATGTCGAGACCTCGCTGGGTGTCGCGCTTGGCCCCGGCGGGAAGCATGCGCGCTATGGCACTCATAACCGGCTGATGGGTCTGGAAGGCGGGCTTTATCTTGAGGCAATTGCCATTGAGCCGGGGGTGGAGCCGCAGGAGCGGCCGCGCTGGATGGATCTGGACCGGTTCACCGGACCCGCGCAGCTGGCCAACTGGATCATCCGGTCCGAGGATCTGGCCTCAGAGCTTTCGCTGCTGCCTGAACCGTCGCAAAGGATTGTCGAGTTGGATCGCGGCGATTTGCGCTGGAGGATGACGGTGCCCAAGGACGGTATCCTGCCCTTTGGCGGCATGTTCCCGTCGGTTCTGCAGTGGATGGGGCGGATGCCGGGCGACAGTTTCGCCTCGTCCGGTTGTGCGCTCAAACGGCTGACGATCAGCCATCCGCACGGCGATGATTTACGCGCGGCATTGGGGCGGGTGCTGGCCGATGACCGGATCTCGGTCGAGATCGGCGCGATCGGTATGGTGGCTGCGTTCGCCACGCCCACGGGGCAACGGGTACTGCAATGATCATCCGGCCGGCAGCGGCAGCAGATGCGCCCGCGGTTTCGGCGCTGGTCAATGACATGGTGCGCGGTTCGCTGACGACCTTCACAGTTGAAGAGCGCAGCCCCGGAAGGGTGGCGGAGCAGATCAGGCAGGATGGGCGTCGTTTTCTGATTGCCGAAGAGGCGGGCGCGGTTCTGGGCTATGCCACGTACAAGCCCTTCCGGGACGGTCCCGGCTATCGCCACACCAAGGAGCACTCGATCCTGCTCGCCCCTGCTGCCCATGGGCGCGGGATCGGGCGGGGGTTGATGATCCGGCTTGAGGGCATCGCTGCCGAAGACGATGTCCATGTGCTGGTCGCTGGCATCAGCAGCGCCAATCCGGGTGCGGTGGGGTTTCACAAGGCGCTCGGGTTTGAGGAGGTCGGGCGCATGCCGCAGGTGGGCCGCAAATGGGATCAGTGGCTGGATCTGGTGCTGATGCAGAAAATTCTTGCGGCTGATGCTGAAACCCTTACCTGACAGTGTCAGAAATCCGCAGTAGGCTATAGCCATGTCACTCTGGACCAGAATATCCGAAGCGCTGAGCGCGCTGGCCAAGGGCGAAAGCCTGTCGGACGTGTTCGAACGTCTGCGCACCCCGCCCGAGCGGTCGGTGGCTTTTGCCATTGCGGTTGTGGCGCTTGGGGCCAAGATGGCTAAAGCCGATGGCCGGGTGACCCGCGACGAGGTCACCGCCTTTCGCGACGTGTTCCAGATCGCGCCCGAGGATGAAGAGGGCGCGGCGCGGGTCTTTGACCTCGCCCGCAATGATGTGGCCGGGTATCAGGACTATGCCCGCAAGATCAAACGCATGTTCGAAGAGGATTCGACAACGCTTTGCGATCTGATGGAGGGGCTTTTCCATATCGCGATGGCGGACGGGTTTTATCACCCCAATGAAAACGAGTTCCTGAAAGAGGTCAGCGGTATCTTCGGCCAGACCGAGCAGCAGTTTCGCGCCTTGCGGGCGCGGTTTGTGCCGGATGCCCCCAAAGACCCCTATACGGTTCTGGGTGTGGCACCGGATATGCCTCGTGAAGATATTCGCAAGGTCTGGCGGCAATTGGTGCGCGACACCCATCCCGATGCCATGATGGCGCGCGGGGTGCCGGAAGAGGCGGTGAAGCTGGCCGAAAAGCGGATGATCGATATCAACCGTGCCTGGGACGAGATCAACCAGGCCGCGGCCTGAGCCATGCGGCTGGCAACCTACAACATCGAATGGTTCGCCACGCTGTTTGACGATGAAGACAAGCTGCAACTGGATGATGAACGCTCTGGCCGCTATGGCGTGACCCGCGCGCAGCAGGGTGAGGCAATCGCCAAGGTTCTGACTGCCATGGACGCTGATGCGGTGATGGTGGTCGAGGCCCCCGATACCGGTCGCAGGCAAAGCACCGTTGCGGCGCTTGAGGGGTTTGCCGCCGCCTTCGACCTGCGCACGAAGAAGGCGTTGATCGGTTTTGCCAATGACACCCAGCAGGAAATTGCGCTGCTTTATGACCCCGCACAGCTGCGCGCCCGGCATGATCCGCAGGGGGAAGAGACCGGCAAGAAAGGCAGCGGCGCTGCGCCGCGTTTTGACGGGGTCTTTCGCATCGATCTGGATATCGACGCGACCGAGGATCTGGTACGTTTCTCCAAACCCCCACTGGAATTGGCGGTCGAGACTGCGGCTGGCACGCAATTGCGCATGATTGGCGCGCATCTTAAATCCAAGGCGCCGCACGGGGCGGAAACCCGCGATGAAGTGATCCGTACCTCGATCGCCAACCGACGCAAGCAACTGGCGCAGGCGATCTGGTTGGCCACACGGGTCGAGGCACATGTGACGGCGGGGCAGGAGGTGATCCTGCTGGGTGATCTGAATGACGGGCCGGGGCTTGATGAGTACGAACATCTGTTTGGACGGTCTTCGGTCGAAATTTTGCTGGCTGCGGGGCTTTATGATCCGCATGCGGATCAGGCGCGGCAGCTTCGGCCCGGTGCCGTGCCGACGACAGCGCGCTTCCATCTGGCCGACCAAGGGCGCTATCTGCGGGCATTGCTGGATTACATCATGGTCACACCCGGATTGCGGGCGCGGCAGCCTGCGTGGCGCATCTGGCACCCGTTTGACGATGTCGATTGCTGGTCTGTGCCAGAGCTGCGGGATGCGTTGCTGACCGCCTCCGATCATTTCCCGGTCACATTGGATATCGAGATATGACCTTTGAACACACAGCCAACCGCGCCTATACTCACCCTATGCGTATCTTGCTTGCCATTGCTCTGACTGCTGGCCTTGCCGCACCGGTTTCCGCTCAAGATGACGAGGGGCGGTCGCTGATGGAGCAGGGGGCGGAGCTGTTCCTGTTTGGCCTGCGTCAGGAAATGGACCCGATGCTGCAAAACCTTCTGGGGCTTGCCGATGAGTTTGGCCCCTCGATGCTGAGCTTCTTCGAGGAAATGGGACCCGCCTTTGCCGATATGGCACAGGAGGTGAAGGATTGGAGCGTCTATGAGATGCCCGAAATCCTGCCCAATGGCGATATCATCATTCGCCGCAAGCCCGAGCCGAGCCCTGACCCGGTACCCGAGACGCCCGGACAGGATGCGGAACCGAACCTCGAAGGCACCGAAATCTGAAACGCGGGATCAGCCGCGGATCAGCATTTTGGTTTCGGCCTCAAGCGCAGAGCTGAGCGATTTCAGCCGCGCTTCGGCGATCTCGCTGAACAGCGGGCGGGCCGAGGCGGGCATGCGCAATTCCAGCACGCGCTTTTTCGGAAACCAGTTCAGCTTGCCGATCTTGGCATCCTCGCGCATCCACATCATTGCGCCAAAGCGCATCGCCTTGCCCAGAATCTCGGCCTGTTTCTGGCCCTTCTCGTCCAGCAACTCATAGAGCGGTTCGAACCGGTTGCCTTCGCGTTTGTTCCGATAGCGATGCTGCAAGGCAAGGCCCAGAAAGACCCGTTCGGAGTGTTTCAAGCCGCCCAGATTGGCGCGGGTGACATAGTCGAAACAGACCTCGGCCCGGTAGTCGGGATGCGCGCGCCAGCTGACGTCATGCAGCAGGCAGGCCGCCTTGACCAGGCGTTTGACATGGGCAGGTTGTGATTTGAACAGCGGCATGACGAAGTCAAAGAGCTGCTTGCCAAATTCCGGCAGGCGGGCATCCTTGGCTTCGGCAAAGCGGCAGGCCTCGATCAGCGGATCGCGGTCGCGCAATTTCTGCGACATTTGTTCATAGAGCAACCCTTCGCGGATGCCATAGCTGGACACGGCGATGTCCTTGGGCTTGAAGGTGCGGATCAGGCGGGTCAGCACGTCCATGGCATAAGGTACCAGCGCCATGCGCGAGCCGGACACGCCCGCGGCGCTGCGCAGGTCTTCGGCGTCGCCTGCTTCGATGAACTTCACCGTCTTGCGGATGTCCGAGGCCGTCATCCGGTATTCGTGCAGCACCGCTAGCGGATAGCCCCGGCGCAGCATGTCCAGACGTGCAATCGCCCGCCAGCTGCCGCCGACAAGAAACAGCCGGTCGCGTTGCGGACCCAATTGGTCGCGCAGGTCTTCCATGACTTTCTTGATTTGGGCTTTGCGCCCGCGCCTGCCGCCAGAGATGTCGCGCAGCTTCAACGGACCCAGCGGAGAGGTTAGGCGCTTGCCGACCTGACCATCCGATATCTCGGCCAGTTCCATCGACGAGCCGCCGATATCGCAGATCAGGCCATAGGCGCCCGGCCAGCCCAGCAACACGCCCTGCGCCGAAAGCCGTGCCTCTTCATCGCCGTCGATCACCTGAATGGTCAGCCCGGTCTTTTTCTTGACCTCGGCGCAGAACGCCGGCCCGTCCTTGGCCTCGCGTACGGCGGCGGTGGCCACGACGCGCAGGGGCGGCAGGTCCAGCCCCTCGGCCAGATGCTGGAACCGGTGCAGCGCGGCCAGCGCCCGCTCGCGGCCCTTGGGGTTGAGCAACCCGGTCTCGGACAGCCCGGCCCCCAACCCGCACATGAGTTTTTCGTTGTAGAAATAGGCCGGCGAGCGCGCGGCCCCGTCAAAGATCACCAGCCGGACAGAGTTCGAGCCGACATCGACCACGCCGACACGCGACAGCGCGCGCGCGCCGGGGTCATTGAACAGCGGGCTGCCGAACTCTCCCCAATCCGGGGCTCTGTGTGTGTGCTGGTCCATATCGTGCCTATCGCTGTTCAGAGGATGCAGGGCCACGTCGCACGGGTCAATTCCCTGCAGTGGCCAGATCGGCGTCGTCCGCCATCAGCCTTGCGGCCAGCGCGCGGGTGATTTCGCGCTTTTCGGTCAGCGCGATATGGTCAAGTCGCTCAACCATACGGGCGGCCGCATCGAACCGGCGGTCCATATGTCGCACCAGATAGCGGATCAGATCGGGGCGCGGGTTGAGCTGGCGGTCGAAAAACAGCTTGGCGATCACCGCCCCCAGCAACTCGTCATCAGGCGGCTCAAGCGCGACATGCTGCGCGCCCTGCACCCGGCTTTGCAGATCCGGCAGAGACAGCGCCCAGAAGGGCGGCGCGGCGCGACCCGTAATCAGCAACGGGTGACCATTTGCCAATGTCAGGTTGTGCAGGTGAAACATTGCGTCCTGCGCGGCGGTGTCCGTGGCGATCCGTGGCACATCCTCGACTGCGAGGGGGCTGTCGGAGAGCTGCAACAAGTCTTGCGACGTCAGCGTAGTGGCCGATACGATTCGCGCGCCGGTCTCGGCAGCCCAGACATGGACCAGATGGGTCTTGCCCGACCCCTCCGGGCCGGTCAGCACCAGCTTGCCGCCCGGCCATGTCGAGGCTGAGAGCAACGCAACCGCCATGGCGTTGGAGGGGGACACGAAGAAATCTTCGCGCCCGCGCGCGGTTTTTGATGGCAACTCGAAGCTGAGCTGTTCGGCCATTTACGGGGCGTCCTGTTCATTCTGCTGACTGCCATAAAGCCTGCTGACCATATATTGTGCCGTGCCAAACCGTGCCAACACGCCCAATGCGGCTGCAATCGGAACAGCGATCAGCATCCCGACAAACCCGAACAGCGCGCCGAACACCGACAGGGCCAGCAGCAGCCAGACCGGATGCAGGCCAACCGAACTGCCGACAAGCTTGGGCGTAAGAAAGTTGCCCTCGACCATCTGGCCGATGGCAAAGATCGTTGCGACCAATCCGACCGAGACCCAATCGCCCCAGAACTGAAAAAGGGCCAGACCGATCGCCAGCGCACCGCCGATCAATGCACCTAGATAGGGAATGAACGTGACCAGCCCGGCGATGGCGCCGACCACGAGACCAAATTGAAGCCCGACGAGCATCAACGCGATGGCATAATAGCTGCCAAGGATCAGGCAGACGGTCCCCATGCCCCGCACGAACGAGGCCAGCACGGCATCGATCTCACCCGCGAGCCGACGAATGACCGCGACATGTTCACGGGGCAGCAGTTGATCGATACGCGCAATCATCCGGTCCCAGTCGAGCAACAGATAGACGGCGACGACCGGCGTAACGATCAGCAAAACCACGATGTTGAATGCCGAGGCCGCCGACCCGAGGATCGTTTGCAACAGCTCACCGGATTTAGACTTTATCGCGTCACCGACTGACGTAAGGATCTGATGTACATTGGAATTGCGGTCCAGCAGGGATGGAAACTTCTCGTGCACAAAGCTGCGCATATCTTGATACAGCTGCGGCAGGATATTGATCAGATCGGCCAACTGAGTGATCAGGGCCGGTACCACCAACAACAGCAGCACGACAAAAAGCAGGATCGACACCGCGGTGATCAGCGCCGTCGCCGCAATGCGCGACAGGCCCAGCTTTTCAAGCCGGTCTGCGACGGGATCAAGGAAATAGGCGATGGCCGCGCCGATGACAAAGGGCAAAAGCACATCGCCCAGGGCCCACATGACCAGAACGAACACCGCCGCAGCGATGCCCCAATACCGAAGCTGAGTTGCAACTGGGAGTGACATAGGACCTCTCTGCGCTGGCCACACTCATCGCCCATGGGGCGCTGGCGATCAAGAGGGTGTTCCGTGTTTCGCAACGGTATCCTGGCCCTTGGGAAAGGTCCGCGCTGCTTAGTGTGTTCGCACCCCCTGCCGCCTTAGTTCGGCTTGGACGGCGCTCAGGTCGATTGCGTCCAGCGCGCGGTTGCTTTTCAGCGACAAGGCCGCCGCCACGCCTGCGCCTTGCCCGGCAACGGCGCAGCAGGACATGTTGCGGGTGGCCGCATGCGCGATCCGGTCGCCACCGGTTGACCGGCCCGCAACCAGCAATCCGCTGATTCCTTTGGGCAGCAGGGAGCGATAGGGGATCTGCATATAGCGCCCGGTGGTGGGCAGGATGAGAATGCCGTAGCCGTCAATGAATTCGGGATAGATGCCGATCGTATCCTCGAACCGGCCCTCGTGGCGCACATCACTTTCGGTCATGTTATAGGCGGCGTCGATCTTGCGGGTGTCGCGCACGCCGATGGTCATGCCGAAATTGCGCAGCCGCGCGTTTTCGCAGCCCGGCATGAAACGGCGCAGCGCCTCGATCGCCAGCATCGATTGCCGCCGCCCCTCGATCTCTCCCAACGTCAGGCTGTCGGGGTCGGTGCCGTCCACTTCGTCGAGATGGATCAGATTCATGTAAGTCAGTTCACCAGTATCGTGCAACGCGCCCCAGGTTCCGGCGATGGTGTTCAGATGGGCAGGGATCAGCCCCTCTTTGATCGCCTGATCAAAGGGCTTCTTGATGAAGGGCGAGAACATGTCGTCCTCTTTGCCGCTGGTCTCGATCACCCATTCACCGCTGCCGCCCCAGTCCTTGTAGGTTTGCGGGTCGGATTTGATCCCCTCCATGAAGGTGCGTTTGTCGACCCCGGCCAGATGGAACATGACCGAGGCCGCCATCATCTGCTCGCGTTCGGTCTTATAGGTCGGCGCACCTGCGCGATGCGCCACATCCGCATCGCCGGTGGCATCAATGACGATACGGGCGAGAATGGCCTCGCGCCCCGCCTTTGATTCCACGATGACGCCGGTGACTCGATTGCCGTCCATGATCGGTGCCACGAATTGCCGGTGCATCATCGGGTGTATGCCCGCCTCCTCTACCAGCTTGTCAGCCACCAGCTTGAAGCCTTCGCTGTCCAACTCGTAGCTGAGCGATTGCGTTTCCGGCACCGCTGCGCCCATCTCCTTGGCGCGCTGCTCGAATTCCCAGCCGATGCCGCCCGCTTCGACGGTCTTTTCATGTCGGTACCAGGCGAAGCCCTCGACACCCACGGCGGTGATGTTGCCGCCGAAACAGCCAAACCGTTCCAGCAAAGTCACCTCGGCGCCTGCGCGCGCGGCGGCAAGGGCGGCAGCAAGGCCACCGGGACCGGAGCCCACAACCAGAACCTCGGTGCGATGCACAACCGGAATCTCGCGCGCCGGTTCGCTAATCGTGTCGGCCATCCTGTCCTCCGCCCTCTGTGCTTCGCGCCAGAGTTCGGGATTGCCGGGCGGTTGGTCAATCCCCATTGCGACGCATCGGAGGTCGCCCGGCGGAACAGGTTCGGATTGCCCCCGCCGGGGCTTTGGCATAATCACGGGTCAACTCAAACTTTACCTTCAGGGTCAAACCATGCGCCTCAGCCGTTACTTTTTGCCTGTTCTCAAGGAAAACCCGTCCGAGGCCCAGATCGTAAGTCACCGGCTGATGCTGCGCGCTGGCATGATCAAGCAGGCCACTGCAGGGATCTATTCGTGGCTGCCGCTGGGCTTCAAGGTGCTGCGCAAGATCGAAAACATCGTGCATGAAGAACAGATTCGCGCGGGTCACATCCCGATCCAGATGCCGGTGATGCAATCGGCCGATCTGTGGCGTGAAAGCGGACGGTATGAGGCGTATGGCCAGGAAATGCTGCGCATGAAGGACCGGCATGACCGGGACATGCTGTTCACGCCCACCGCCGAGGAACTGGTCACCGATATCTTCCGCAGCCATGTCAGCAGCTACAAGGACCTGCCGCTGACGCTCTACCAGATTCAGTGGAAGTTCCGCGATGAAATCCGCCCGCGTTTCGGCGTGATGCGGGGGCGTGAATTCTACATGAAGGACGGCTATAACTTCGACCTGACCAAAGAAGACGCGCTGCACGCCTATAACCGCCATCTGGTCAGCTATCTGCGCACCTATGAGCGGATGGGTTTGCAGGCGATCCCGATGCGCGCCGATTCCGGCCCCATCGGCGGTGACGACACGCATGAGTTTCTGGTGCTGGCCGAGACGGGCGAATCCGAGGTGTTCTATGACAGCGCGGTCACCGATCTGACCTTCGGCGATCGTGAGATCGACTATGATGACAAGGCGCAATGCCAGGCAATCCTCGAAGAGTTCACCAGCAAATACGCGCGCACCGACGAAACCCATGATGCGGCCCTGTTCGATCAGGTCCCCGAAGAACGCCGCCGCGTGGCGCGCGGGATCGAGGTGGGGCAAATTTTCTATTTCGGCACCAAATATTCCGAGCCGATGGGTGCCACGGTGCAAGGCCCCGATGGCAAGCCAGTCCCGGTGCATATGGGCAGCCACGGCATCGGCGTCAGCCGTCTGGTTGGTGCCATCATTGAGGCCAGCCATGATGATAACGGCATCATCTGGCCCGAAGGTGTGACGCCGTTCCATTGCGGGATCGTCAATCTGAAACAGGGCGACGATGAGGCGGATGCCGCCTGCGAGGCGCTCTACAAGGCGCTGGCCGCGCTGGGGCTAGAGCCGCTTTATGATGATCGCAACGAGCGGGCAGGGGGCAAGTTCGCCACCATGGACCTGATCGGCCTGCCCTGGCGGATCACCGTGGGCCCGCGCGGGCTGAAGAACGGCGTAGTCGAACTGACCAGCCGCCGCACGGGCGAAAGCGAAGAGCTGAGCCCCGAAGAGGCGGTCAAGAAGGTGGCCCGCATCTACGCTCCGCATCGCGGCGGCACCGAGGAACACCCCGAGCCGATGGCAGGCAGGCCGTTTCACACCTGGCTGTGACCGGCGGTCCGCTATGTCCAAACCGCTGATATCGGTGATCACGGTTACCCGAAACCTCATTGAGGCCGGACGCCGCGAGACGATGCGCGCGGCGCTAGATTGCGTGCAGGCCCAGAGCTTTCGTGCGGTGGAGCATGTGATCTGGGACGGGGCGTCAACAGATGGCACCCAGGCCCTGCTTGAAGAGTGGCAGGCAGAGAATTGTGCCGATGCGACGGCGATTCCCATCATTTATCAAAGCGATACGGATGCCGGGCTTTATGATGCGATGAACAAAGCGGTCGCCTTGGCCAGCGGTGAGTATGTGATCTTCCTGAACTCCGACGACTCGCTCGCGAGTACCGACATCTTAGGTGAATTAGCCACATTGGTGCGGGCCGAACAGCCCGATTTTGTCTATGGTGGCACGCTGCAGACCCTTGAGGATGGCAGCACCAAGAACCACAGCCGCACGAACCTGTCGGCCTTCCTGCAGCGGATGCCGTTCTGCCACAACTCGATGCTGGTACGGCGCGACGTGTTTCTGGCGCTTGGCGGGCATGACCTGTCCTATCGTGTGGCGTCGGATTACGATTTTGTTTTTCGCATGCTGATGGAAGGATATTCCGGCGCGGGCACAAAACTGCCGGTGTCCAAATTCAGCGCGCGCGGGGTTTCGGCAAATATCCTGGGTGTCGCCAAGGATTACGCCGAGGTGTGGAGCCGCTACTTTGGCCAGATGGCGGGGTGTGGCAAGATCGACGGTGAAGAAACGCTGAACTGGTATCGAACAGGGCAATTGCCGATCTCGATGTGCCGGGCAGCCTTGCGGGGGGCCAAGGGCAATGAAACGATGCGGCGGGCGGCCCTGCACAGTCTGAAGATCACCTTGCGCAGGCGGATGCAGCCCTGGCGCAAATGGGATTATTTGCAGGGCTGATCATGCAGATATTCGTCATCAACCTCGACCGTTCGCCAGAAAGGTTTTCCGCGATCCAGGCGGAATTCGCCAAGGTGGGGCTCGACCACCACCTGAACCGGATCAGCGCCATCGACGCACGTGACCCGGGCTTCGAAGCGCCGGGCTATACCCCCCATAGCTGGCGGGACCGGTGGGAGTTAAAACGCTCTGAGCAGGCGGTGTTCGAAAGCCACCGCGCGGCCTGGCGCCGGATCGCCGATCTTGAGGACACGGTGGGTATCGTCTGCGAGGATGACATTCTGGTGTCCACCGCGTTCCCGCGCGTGTTGGAGGTGCTGGAGGGCCAGCATTTCGGCGTGGTCAAGCTCGACGGGTTCAACGCTACGCGCCGCTATGGGCGTGCCACCGAAGTGGACGGCTGGCAGCTGCGCGCGATCGTCGAGCCGGTGCCAAGCGCCGCCTGCTACGCGGTGTCTTCAGCCGCCGCCCGGCACTTGCTGGCGGATAGCGAAAGCTACTGCGAAACGCTTGATGATTTCGTGTTTCGCGCCCGTGCCGGTATTGATCCGTTGCAGCTCTTTCCCGCCGTGGCCGTGCAGCAGATGTGCTGTATCTCTCCCGATAGCGAAGAGGTGCCCGAGACAAGCCAGCGGGAGCGGCAGGACAGCAGCAAGGCCGCCAAGGGACCCGCAGCTTATCGCGTATTGAAAGAAATCCGACGTAGCCTGCGCAAGCGCAATTTGCGCGGATTTGAGGCGCACATGCCCGCGCTTTGCGACGATCTGCCCCGTTATCGTGATGCCTGAGCGGGCGCTGGCCCGGTGCAGGCGGATTGAGGCCATCGGCAAATGGCTGCCAGCTTATGCGCGCTATCGCCGCTTGACCCCGGACGGCTGACAACGCAGGTTGCGCCGACTTTGTTTCGAGGAACTCCGTAATGGCCTCTCAACCGGCACCTTTTGCCCCGTTCGAATGGAAGATTGCCTGGCGCTACCTGAGGGCGCGCCGCGCCGAGGGGGGCGTCAGCGTGATGACTTGGATCAGCCTGATCGGGATCACCCTGGCAGTCTTTGCGCTGATCGCCACGCTGGCCGTGCGTTCGGGTTTTCGGTCCGAGTTCGTGGGCACCATTCTGGGGGCCAATGCCCATGTGACGGTCTACAGCGTGGGTGAGATGGACGCGCAGGGACGGGTGGACAGGACCATCCCGGATTATGACGCCATGGCCGGGAAAGTGGCGCAGGTGCCGGGCGTGACGCGGGCCGCCCCGCTGGTGCGCGGACAGGTGATGATCGCGCAGCAAGGCCGCAATGCCGGGGTGCAGGTTCTGGGCATCTCTGCCGAGGATCTTGCCAGCCTGCCGGGTATCACGGATGGCGAGGCCTCTTACGGGGATCTGGCGCGGTTTGGCGAGGGGATCGCCATCGGGTCGGGCGTTGCGCGCACGATCGGAGCCAGCGTTGGCGATCGGGTCAAGCTGATCTCGCCCGACGGGGCCAAGACGGCCTTTGGCACCTCGCCTCGGGTCAATGCTTATGAGGTGGTCTATGTCTTCAGCGCCGGGCGCTATGATATCGACAACACCCGCGTTTACATGCCTTTCGCCGAGGCGCAAAGTTTCTTCAATCGCGAGGGGGTAGCGGACGAAATTGAAGTGATGGTCGAAGAGCCCGAAGCACTGGACAAGGTGGTGATCCCGATCCTGGTGGCGGCCGGGGATGCGGCCCGCGCCTGGACCTGGCAGGACGCCTCGGGCGGGTTCCTGCGCGCGCTTGAGGTCGAGGACAACGTGATGTTCATCATCCTGTCGATCCTCGTGCTGATCGCGGCGATGAACATCGTTTCCGGGCTGATCATGCTGGTCAAGAACAAGGGGCGTGATATCGGCATCCTGCGCACGATCGGGTTAAGCGAGGGGTCCGTGCTGCGGGTCTTCTTCATCTGCGGCGCCTTCACCGGGCTGATCGGCACCGCGCTGGGCGTGGTGCTGGGCTGCCTGTTCGCGATCTATATCGACCCGATCTTCTCCTTCGTGAATTACGCGATGGGCGGCGGTGTCTGGGACCCGGCCATCCGGGGCATCTACGCCTTGCCGGCCGAGCTGCACCTGTCCGATGTGCTCAAGGCGGTGGGGCTTTCGTTGGGCCTGTCGTTTTTTGTCACCTATTTTCCCGCCCGCCGCGCGGCGCGGATGAACCCGGTTGAGGCGTTGCGTTATGAGTGATCCGGTGCTGAGCCTGTCGGGGCTGACCAAATCCTACAAACGCGGCACGCCGGGTGAGGTGGCGGTGCTTCGCGGCGCTGATCTCGAGATTGCGCCCGGCGAAGTGGTGGCGCTGGTGGCCCCATCGGGGGCGGGCAAGTCTACCTTGCTGCATATCGCAGGCCTGCTGGATACGCCCGATCAGGGGATTGTGCGGATCGGTGGCCGGGACATGACCGGCAGGAGCGATCGCAAGCGCACCGCGACGCGGCGGCGCGACGTGGGTTTCGTCTATCAGTTCCACCATCTGCTGCCCGAGTTCACCGCGCTGGAAAATGTTACCCTGCCGCAACTGGCGAACGGAGCCGGAGAGCGGGAGGCGCAAGCGCGCGCGAAGGAGCTGCTGGCACGGGTCGGCGTCGCAGAACGGGCCGATCACCGGCCCGCAGCGCTTTCGGGCGGTGAGCAGCAGCGGGTGGCGTTCTGTCGGGCGCTGGCCAATGCACCGCGCCTGCTGCTGGCGGATGAGCCGACGGGCAATCTCGATCCCGGCACTTCGGATCAGGTGTTTGGCGCATTGATGGACCTAGTTGCGGGTACCGGATTGTCAGCCCTGATCGCCACGCACAATCTGGAGCTTGCGGCGCGCATGGACCGGGTTTTGCGGCTGGAGGAGGGCGCGATCAGGCCAGCTGCGTGATCGCAACGCCCACGGCCATGATCGCGATGCCCGCCGTGCGCGTCAGGTTCAGGGGGCTCACTTGCGCGCCGAACAGCCCATAGTGGTCGATGGCCGCAGCTGAGATCAACTGACCGATCAGTACGAAGAACACCGCGTTGCCGACCCCGAAATGCGGGGCGACATGGGTGATCGACAGCACATAGAACGCGACTAACAAGCCCGCCAGAAACAGGTGTTTCGGCGCGCCGCCCAGCTTTGCCAATGCCTGAGGACCGGGAAACAGCATCATAATCAGCGCCGAAGCGGCAAAGGCGATCGCAAACAGGACCACTCCCGCAGCCGTGGGGGATCCGATGAGCTTGCCAAGTGCTGCGTTCAATGCGGCAAGAACCGGAATGCCGATCCCGGCGGCCAGCATGATCAGGGCGTATTGTGTCATCGGGTCCGGTCCTTGGGTCGGGTCAGGGGTTGATCTGGATCATTGCGCCCCGCAGCCTTGCGGGCAAGCTTTCCCTGAAGCAAATTCGGCTGCGGAGAGAGAAGATGAAAGCACCCGTAATCTCAATGCTGATGGTTCTGGCGCTTCCGGTTGCGGCACAGGATGTCGCCAATGGCGAGGCGCTTTATATGAAACACTGTGCGACCTGCCACGGGATCGACGCAACCGGGCAAGGGCCCATGGCCGGTGTCCTGATGATAAAACCGGCAGATCTGACGCAATTGCAGGCGGATGGTGTTTTCCCCACCGAACGGGTGGTGCGCCGCATTGATGGTCGCGACCCGCTGGTCAGCCATGGCAGCCCGATGCCGGTCTATGGCGATTTCTTCGAAGGCGAGGACAAGGCCACCAAAACGCATTCTGGCCAACCCATTCTCACAAGCGCGCCGATTGTCGATCTGTTATCCTATCTTGAGACATTGCAACCCAGTTAGAGGAGTTCTGGACACCATGACGCTCAGGTTCGTGCTGATCCCAACCACGATGTTCGCCTTGGCCGCATGTGCCACAGAAAACGCGATGCCCGAGGCTGAGGAGGGGCGGGTGCTGTTTGTGCAGAACTGCGCCGCCTGTCATGGCTCCGACGCCAAGGGAGGGTCCTTGGCAGATGGTCAGCGCGCGCCCGATCTGACCCGGATCGCTGAGCGAAATGGCGGTGTGCTGCCCCGTGCGCAGGTGCTGTCCCAGATCGATGGCTATGGCAGGGGCAAGGCCCCGGCCAGCGTCATGCCCGAGTTCGGCGCCTTGCTGGAGGGCGACACGGTCCCGGTCGAGGTGGATGGCACCCTGACGCCCACGCCACGCCCGCTGGCCGCGCTGCTGGCCTATCTCGAAAGCATTCAGGTTCCCGGTTAGTATCCACGCTCTGGAGCAAACCCTCCGACTTCCAGTCGGACCCGCTTCAGCGTAAAGAATCGTGTAATGATCTTACCCTCTGGAAAATGAGCCGCAGCCGGGTCGAAGGCTCATTTTCCAGAGGGTAAGATCATGCAATATGACAGCGGCAAGCACTGCGTTTTCTATCATCGCTATCATATCGTCTGGTCGACGAAGTATCGCTACAAGGTGTTGACCGGGGCGTTGCGCTTGCGGGTGCGCGACATCCTTCGGCAGGTCTGTCGGGAGAACGAGGTCGACATCTTGCGCGGTGTGCTGTCGAGTGACCACGTCCACATGTTCGTGTCCGCGCCGCCGAAGATTGCCATTTCCGATCTGGTGCGCAAGATGAAGGGCCGTTCGTCCCACAAGGTGCAACGGGAATTCCCCGCGATCCGCAAGCGCTATTGGGGACGCCGGTTCTGGGGGCGAGGGTATTTCTCAACGACCAACGGCGCCATCACCGAAGACGTCGTGTTGCAATACCTCGAAAACCACATCGCCGATCCTACCGACGTCAGTCGGTAGTCGTTTAGTCGCAGATCCCGTCGATCTCGACGCCGTCCCAGGGCAGGTAGACATCGCTCTCCCGCAGCTTGGGCAGATCCGAAACCGGAAAGGCCGCACTCAGCATCTTGTGCAGGCGTTGGGTCCGGGCTGCATCGGGCGCCAAAGCGCGGCAGCAGACATATTCCTCGACAATGGTGCCCTGCTGCTCGAAGCCGTAGTCCAGAAAATTGGGGGTTTCGTCCAGATCGAACAGGTAGGGATCATTGGTCCGGCCATGCTCTGCCGCTGCACGCAATGGGTGATAGCCAGTTTTGTGGCGGTTTTGCCATTGCCAGACATGGGTCAATTCGTGCGCGAATAGCATCGCCTGTACCAGATGGAGGCGATCAGGGTATTCCTGCGCATAGTCCTCCAGATACCAGTCCCGTGTGAACAGCACATGGTTGAACAGGGCGACCGCAGCGGGTTTCGAGGTGACGATCTCTTCCTTTACAGGGGGCAGGATACGCTCGCGGCAGGTCACGCGCGGGCGCGGTTTGCGCTTAAAGGTGACGCTGCCCACCGGCGCGCCTTCAACCAGCCGTACCCGGTCCAGATTAAGCGCGTCACCATGGATGCGACTGGCAAAGTCCTTTTCGGTTTCGGTCAGGGGGCGGCCACAGGCCGCAACCAGAAACAGGATCACAAGGAAACGCAGGAACATGACCGAAACCCTAGCCCGCCGGTCTTGCGCCGCAAGCGTTTTCTGAGCGATGACGCAGCTGTGTTTGGAACAATCGGTAAATTGCCATGATGCGGTGCCACCGTGGGAATACGGTGACGGGCCTGATAGGTAGTCTTCGATCGAAAATCCCAATGGAGGATGATATGAGCCGGATCGTGCAGGATGACTGGATCGCCTTGACGCAACCGCTGGAGTTGCCTTGCGGTGTTCAGCTGAAGAACCGTCTGATCAAGGCCGCCATGTCCGACAGCCTTGGGGATGGTGAGGGGAATCCGAGCGAAACCCAGATGCGGCTCTATGAGCGATGGGCCGAGGGCGGTGCCGCCCTGTCTCTGATCGGCGAGGTGCAGACGAGCCCTTTCTTTCCCGAGAAGCCGGGAAATCTTGTCCTCGTGCCGGATGCGGATCTGGATGGGCTGCAAGCCCTCGCGGCGCGAGGGTCGGTGAACGAGGCGCATATCTGGCCACAGCTTGGTCATGCCGGCGCGCTGTCGCACGGGCCGATCAGCGAGCCAAAAGGACCGTCGCCCCTGAATATCGAAGGCTTGCAATGCGAAGGGATGACACAGGCTGACATCGAAAGCTTGCCAGGGTATTATGCCCGCGCCGCCGGTCTTGCCAAGGGGGCCGGATTTGGTGGCGTGCAAATACATGCAGGTCACGGGTTCCTCTTCAGTCAATTTCTGTCTCCTCTGTTCAATCATCGAACGGATGTCTATGGCGGGTCGGTCGCCCGGCGTTTCCGTGTCATCGACGAGACCATCGAGGCCATCAGACAGGCGGTTGGAGCATCCTTCCCGATCGGCATCAAGATCAACGCCACCGACAAGCTGGTCGGGGGCCTGACCGAGGAGGAGGCGCTGGAAGTGGTGCAACTGCTCGACAAGACCTCCGTGGACCTTATCGATATAAGTGGGGGCACCTATTTTCCCGGTGCCGCCTCCAGTTCGGACGGTAGCGCTTCCTCTGGCCCCTACTTCCTCGAATTTGCCCGCCGCGCCAAAGGCGTCACCTCCATCCCGATCATGCTGACCGGCGGCTTCAGGACGCGGCCACAGGCCGTGGCGGCAGTGCAGGGTGGTGCGGCGGATGCGATCGGGCTGGCGCGCACGATGGCGCTGAACCCGTCGCTGGCAAACGCCTGGTTAAGCGACGCGGGTGGCGATCCAGGGTTTCCGACCTTTGATGCGCCGACGCGTGGCGGTATCACGGCATGGTATTCGATGCGTCTGACGGCGTTAGGAGAGGGTAGCGAGGATCGGTTCGATCAAAGCCTTGTCGCTGCTCTACGGGCCTATGAGGCGCGCGATGCCGAACGCTGTGCGCGATGGAAGAGACGGTTTGACTAGAGGACGCGGAATTGCGCCCCGCTGTTGGTCTTCAGGAAACGCGCAGCGTTTTCAGATCACGTGCGCACCGAAACCGTCCAAAAAACCGCTCTAGGGTCACTTTTTTCTCGACAAGAATCGGGTGACCTGATTGATGATTGACTGATCAATCAAGAAAAACACCATCGCGTAGCGTTGCGTGACACTGGCCAGGAATCAGCCGATACTGCCGGGCGACGCAACAGATGCATAACAGGGAGAAATGCAGATGAAGACAGCAAGCTTGGGGATCGTTCTGAGTGCAGTGGCCGGTGTGGTGCAGGCTGCGGATATGGGCGCGGTGGACGAACCGATCAAACTCGCCGTCAACGAATGGACCGGTCAGCATGTGACAACTCATGTGGCAGGCGAGATGCTCAAGGCCGCCGGGTATGACGTGGAATTTGTCACCGCCGGGATGATGAACCAGTTCCAGGCGCTGGCCGATGGCGATATCCATGCGACGCTGGAAATCTGGTCTTCGAACGTGTCCGACGAATACGCCAAGAAGGTGGAAGAGGGCACTGTCGTCGAGATTGGCGATCTGGGCCTCGATGCCAAGGAGGGCATCGCCTATCCCGCGCATGTGGCCGAGCTCTGCCCGGGCCTGCCCGCCTGGGAGGCGCTGCAGGACTGTGCCCAGATCTTCGCGACTGCCGAAACGTTGCCCGGTGGCCGTCTGGTGGATTATCCCGCCGACTGGGGCACGCCCGGCGCTGATCGCATGACCGGTCTGGACCTGCCGTTCAAGGCCGTGCCGGCGGGTTCCGAGGGGGCGCTGATTGCGGAATTGCGCGCCTCGACCGAACGCAAATCGCCGCTGTTGATCACCTTCTGGCAGCCGCATTGGGCGATGTCGGCCTATGACGTGCAGTTCGTTGACCTGCCCGTGGGCGAAGAGGCGTGCTTCAACGATCCGGCCTGGGGTCCCAACCCCAACGCGGTCAATGACTGTGACTTCGCGCCTTCGCGTATCTTCAAGGCCGGTTGGTCCGGGTTTGAGGATAAATGGCCCGCCGCTTATGAAATCCTGACCAACTACGCGCTGTCCGTCGATGATCAGCAGCCGATGATGGGGGCGATCGACGTGGATGGCGGTGCTGTTGAAGAGGTGGTTGCCACCTGGATGTCCGAGAATGAGGACAAGTGGCGCCCGGTCGTTGACGCGGCAACCAAGTGAGCCGCAACAGGTGACAGACACAAACACGTCAGCCATCGCCTGCCGGAATCTCTGGCAGGTGTTTGGCGATGGCGCAGAGAAGGCCCTGACCGACGCGTTGGCTCGGTCAGGCAATGATGCGGATAAGGCAGCCGACATGCTGCGCGAGGCCGGGATGATTCCGGCGGTGCAGGACGCCAATTTCGAGGTTCATGAGGGCGAGCTTTTTGTGATCATGGGCCTGTCAGGCTCGGGCAAATCCACCCTCATCCGCTGTATCTCGCAACTCTTGTCGGGTACCGGCGGAGAAATCCGTATCGATGGCGAGGATGTGCGCGGGGCCAGCAAGAAACGCCTGACCACATTGCGTCGCCAGAAGCTGGGCATGGTGTTCCAGCATTTCGGACTGTTCCCGCATATGACGGTGACCGAGAACGTGGCCTATCCATTGCGGGTTCAGGGGATCAGCCGCAAGGAACGCACGGAGCGCGCGCGCGAGGTGATCTCTCTGGTCGGGCTTGAGGGGCGCGAAGACAGCTTCCCCCGCCAGCTCTCGGGCGGGCAGCGGCAGCGTGTCGGCATTGCGCGCTCGCTGGCGGTGAATCCCGATATCTGGTTTCTGGACGAGCCGTTTTCGGCGCTTGATCCGCTGATCCGGCGGCAGTTGCAAGACGAGTTCCTCAACATTCAGGCGACGCTGAAGAAATCCATCGTGTTCATCACCCATGACATTGCCGAGGCTCTGAAGCTGGCGGATCGCATCGCGATCATGCGCGACGGCAAGATCGTGCAGATCGGCACCCCGACCGAGATCGTGCTGCATCCGGTTGACGACTATGTGCGCGAGTTCTCCAAGGACGTGGCAAAGGGCCAGCATGCCATCGTGTCCTCGGTCATGCGTGAAGGCGCATCCGCTTTCGGCCCCGACGATCCGGGGCTGCAAACCGGCATGACGCTGGATGCAGCGCTTGCCAAATGCATGAACCTTTACGAACCGGTGCCGGTGCGGGATGCCAGCGGCGATGTTGTCGGCACGGTCCATCCGTCCGATCTGGCCGCCGCCCTTCAGGTGGACGAGGCATGAGTATCGCCGAACCGCTTGCCCCACCTGCGGTGACCCAACTGAGCAAGGGCACGCAAGCTGCGCTGATCACGCTGTTGGTCGGCGCTTTGTGTCTGGCGCTGGAGCCGTTGGTGCCGTGGCTGGTCACCTGGCCTTCGGAATGGGCGCTGCCCGCGACGGATTGGGTCGGGGCCGCGCTGAAGTGGTTTCTGGAAGGGATCAAGCCGGTGGCCCGGCTGTTCTCGGAACTGATGCGCTATCCGATGGATTGGGCCAATGCGGCGCTGGGCGCGACGCCTTGGCCCATCGTGATCGGACTGGTAACAGCGCTGGGCTGGTATATCGGTGGTTTGCCGATGGCAGCTTTGGGCTTTCTGGGGCTGAGCTTTGTGCTGTCCTCGGGCTATTGGCCGCAGAGCATGAACACACTGGCGCTGGTGGCGGTTTCGGTACCGCTTGCGCTGATCCTTGGCGGTGCGATCGGTATCCTCGCCAATGAAGTGCCACGGGTGAAATCGGCGGTGCAGGCGGTGCTGGACATCATGCAGACGGTGCCGACTTTTGCCTATCTCACGCCGCTGCTGCTGCTCTTCGGCTTTGGCCCGGTGGTCGGTCTGATCGCCTCGGCGATCTATGCAGCGCCTCCCATGGCGCGCAACGTGATGCTTGGTCTGGAGCGGGTCGAGCCCGAGATCAAGGAGGCCGCCATCATGTCCGGCGGCACGCGGTTCCAGCAACTCTTTCAGGTCGAGATCCCTTCGGCCACCACTCAGATCATGATCGGGATGAATCAGTGCCTGATGGCGGCGCTGTCGATGGTGATCATCGCGGCGGTGATCGGCGGCTTCAACGATATCGGCTGGGAGGTCCTGCTGACCATGCGCAAGGCGCAGTTCGGCGAGTCGCTGCTTGCGGGCATGGTGATCGTGGTCTTTGCCGTTGTCATCGACCGGATGAGCGGCGCGCTGGCGACCGAGCGCAAGCGCCATGACCGCCGCGTGGTCTGGGCGCTGGTGGCATTTGGTGTCGTCTTCACGGCGCTATTCTGGTCCAGCCTGCCCAACGCCTCGGAATTCACGCTGATGGACCCGGTCGCGGCGGCGGTGGATAGCGGTCTGACATCCTTTACTCAAAACAACGGCCCGTGGCTGGATGCGCTCAAGAACAACTCGATGTTTTACGTGCTGCTGCCCTTGCGGATCGGACTGGATCAGGCGGTGCTGCCCTTCACCTGGGGCTTCGCCTGGACGCCGTCCATGAGCTACGGGCTGTTCGCAGCAGGTGCGGTGATCGCCCTGCTGATGGCCTGGCGCGGGCATGTGACAGGCGGGCTGATGGTGTTGATCGGCATCGGCATGCTGGAAACCGGCATCGCCAATCTGCCGTGGCCCTTTGTTCTGGTCGGCGCGTCGGCACTTGGCTGGGTCGCGGGCGGGCGCAAGCTGGCGCTGATGACCCTGATCCTGCTCAGTACCATCCTTGTTTCGGGCCTGTGGGAGAGGGCGCTGTTGTCGCTCTATCTCAGCGGCGCGGCGGTCTTTGCCTGCGCCGTGGTCGGAGGTGCAGTCGGGTTGCTCAGCGCGGTCAGCGACACCGCGTGGAAGGTCGTGCGCCCCGTTTGCGACATGTTGCAGACGATCCCATTGTTCGTCTTCCTGATCCCGGTGCTGATGGTGTTTCAGATCGGCGAGTTCTCGGCCTTCCTGGCGATCTGCGCCTATGCGGTCGTCCCGATGATCCGCTACACGCGGCACGGGCTGGTAAACACGCCGGACGAGATGATGGAGGCCGCGATCGCAAGCGGTGCGACCGAGTGGCAAATCCTGCGTGATATTCGCGCGCCTTACGCTGCGCCGACCATCCTGCTGGGGCTGAACCAGACTATCCTCTATGCCTTTGCCATGCTGGTGATCGCGGCACTGATCGGCACCACCGGTCTTGGTCAGTCGATCTATCTGGCGCTGGGGCAGGCGGATGTGGGTCTGGGCATTTCGGCAGGCGCAGCCATGGCCATTCTTGCCCTGATCGCCGACCGTATGGTGCAGGGCTTTGCCGAGGAACGCAGACAGGCGCTGGGGCTGTAATCAGGCTCCGGCGACTTGACCAATGACAAGGCATGCAGGGCGTCTCTGCCCCAGAACGGGATCGCAGAGCGACATGAGGCGATGGCATGAGCGGCTGGACCGATTTCACATTGGCGTTGCTGGCCTTTCTGGCCAGCCACATGATCCCGGCCCGGCCCCGGGTCAGATCGGCGCTGGTCGAGGCGGTCGGGCTGCGCCCCTATATTCTGGGCTATTCCCTGTTGTCGGTTCTGATCCTGATCTGGCTGGTCTCGGCGGCCGCGCAGGCGCCTTATGTGCAGGTTCTGCCGCCGCATGACGCGCTGCGTTGGGCACCGGCGCTGTTGATGGCGCTCGCCTGCCCGCTGATCGTGGCGGGTATCTCGATCTGTAACCCGCTCTCGTTTGGCGGGCTCGGGCAGGGTGACTTCGACCCTGAACATCCCGGCATCCTTGCACTGACGCGCCATCCCTTGTTGTTGGCGCTGATGCTCTGGTCGCTGGCGCATTTGCTGGCCAATGGCGATCTGGCCCATGTGATCCTGTTTGGCGGCTTTGCGGTGTTTTCCCTCGCGGGCATGGCGCTGATCGACCGGCGCAAGCGGCGCATGATGGGGGCGGAATGGGAGCAGTTGGCCCGCAACACCGCGCGCTTCTCTTTGCGCGGCCTGTCGGCATTGGCGCAACCACATGCCTTGATCGGCGGGGCGGCGCTCTATCTGTTGTTTTTTGCCCTGCATGGAACGGTGATTGGCCTGTCGCCAGTCCCATAGAGAACGTGGCAGGTGCGGAAAAACCATGCTATCTGAACGCGATGAGACCAGAAAAAGGAAACGGCTCATGAAACTCGCCTGTGTCACAACAACCGAGCGTGGTGCAACCGATCTGCTGCTCAGCGCCTTTGCAGAGCGCCTGTTGCAGGTGGGGACCCCGCTGGCGGGCGTGGTGCAAACCAACACCGAATGCGCCGATGGCTACAAATGCGATATGGACCTCAAGGTGCTGCCCACCGGTGAAACCATCCGCATCTCGCAATCGCTGGGGGCTAATGCCCGAGGGTGTCGCCTTGACCCGTCCGAGCTTGAGCGCGCGGTGGGGCTGGTCACCCAGTCTCTGGACGCCGGGCCCGAGCTGCTGATCATCAACAAATTCGGCAAGCACGAGGCCGATGGCCGCGGTTTCCGCCCGGTGATCGCCGACGCGCTGGAGCGTGAGATTCCGGTTCTGGTAGGTGTCAACGGGTTGAACCTCGACCGCTTCCAGGAATTTGCTGGCGGAATCGCCGATGTGCTGGATGGCGATATCGACGCATTGCAGGGCTGGTTTGACTCGCGGTTGACTTTGACCGGGCGGGTCAGAGCGGTCTGATCCCTCTATCCACCAACCGCTAGCGGCCTCATCTCTTAGATCGCGCCGAAATAGGTCGCGACTGGCGCATCTGACCCACCCTTTGATCCGCGCCGGGGATGCCGGACCAGTCCACGCGGCCGCTCCAACGAAAACTGCGCAGCGAAAGGCTCATGGCTACAAAAGGAGAGGTCGATTGGCGACGCCGGACCGGAAAATTCGACGGGTCGCCACTCATCGGCGTTGCAGACCTCGAAACTTAGTGCATCGATTGCACAAGCCCTGAGCCACTATACCCATGGCACCAATATCCGCCCGGGCTTTCCTCCTTGCCAGGTTCATCGCCGCCGGGTCACACGCATCCAGCAACCAAAAACCTTAGACAAAACGGACATCGGAGCGTTGGCTAGTTCAACGAAGTTGCGTCTGAAAGCGATCAAGTTCGGCTCTATGTGATCAGATTGCCCACTGAGCCAATACAATGCCCAAATATTAGGGTGTCACCACGATTCAAAACCGCTTATGCGTTCTATTAGCCAATACATCGACACCGAACCGATGCCATAGGCGGTAGCCAGTGTTGCAGTTCGACCTATCGGAACCGCGATCAGTCGCCAGGTGGCGACGAGTAGAGCCAATGCCCCGATAAAACTAAGCTGACCAGCTTCGACGCCGATGTTGAAGGCCAGCAATGCCGCAGGGATATCGTTTGATGGTAGTCCGATGTCGGCCAAAGCACCCGCGAAACCAAGGCCATGCAATAGCCCAAAGCCAAAACAAACAATCCAGGGTTTCTGTTCTGAGAGCCGGAATCGGCTTTCCCCGCCTTTAACAATCTCCACCGCCAAAAAAACGATTGATAGGGCGATAACAGCTTCTACAGGTGGGCCCGGAACATTCAAAACGCCGAATGTCGCCAGTGCCAGCGTTATCGAGTGCGCAAGAGTGAAGGCAGTCACCGCCCCCACCAGTCTCCACGGATTGCGGACCAGAATGAACAGGGCAAAGACAAACAGCAGATGATCCCAGCCTTCCAGAATGTGCTCAAACCCCAACAGGAAATAGGCGGAAAAAACTGACCATGTGGTCTGTTGGGCAGGTATGTTCTGAACGGTCACATCCGGGGTGAAACGAAGTGTCGTAGGCTTGCCCGCTAACAGGTGCAGGCGCATCAATACATCGTTCTTCTGGGTCTCCAGGCCGTCAATCGCAATGGATTGACCTGCGAGATTTGCGCCGCACTCGACCACCCAGGATGAAATCCACGCTCCGCCGTCAAAAGTCGGTTCAGGACCACGCGCCGGAGTGCAGATATCCGGCAAGACCGCGTAAATCGCCATCGGCTGACCATTCACATCGGGCTTTCGCCAATGAACGCTCCACGTATCTGATGCAATTTGCCGAATTTCCAGATATCCCGGATCAAGCGCATGCGCAGAGGCGCTCCCTGCCAGCCACGCAAAGACCAGCGCAAGTAGCGAGCAAACTACCGCTTTCATTTGGCCCGACCTAAGAGATCGGGCGCTACAATTTCGTAGCCATTGGCGAGGACCTCATATTGTGCTTGAGCCAGATCGTCACCCATAGTTCGCCGCCAGTCCCTCAGAACCGCATCGTGAATTTCTTCCAAAGGCGGCAGTAGGCTGGGTTCAATGGCAAGAATCTGAACCAAGTGATCGCCATAGCCCGACCGGATCGGACCCGACCATTCCCCCACGTTGAGTTTTTCGAAGCCATTAGAAAACCCTGCACCAAATACCGTATCGATTGCTTTCTTCGCGGTTAAGGGCATTGAAGCGGGTAGCATTCGCGAGCGCCCCAAATCAGGCGGCGACTGCTCGGCGCGCAATGCGGCCAGTGCTTGCTCGACCTCGGCTTCGCTTGGTTTCTCTCCCAGAAAAACTTGATTGAAGGCCACCTTGGCGGGTGTTGCGTAGCGTTCAGAGTTTTGTTGGAAAAAGGCCTCTAACTCTTCCTCTTCCGGAACAACTGATGTCGCGATCGCTTCGGTCAGAAAGTCCATCTTTTGGCTAAGCCGGGACCTGATCACAGTATCTCCGCGATCCAGGCCAAGCTTTCGCGCTTCGCGAACAAGAACCTCTTCACGAACGGACGCATCGACCAGAGCTTGTAGCTCAGTATCGCTTGGCGCTCTTTTCCACCTTGCCTCAAACTGAGCAGCCAATAAGGCGACATCACTTTCGTTGATCGCTATAGTTTCGAGATCTTCGACGTTCCCTTTTTCCGGTGCAACTATTTGGAACCAAACAAATATAGCCATTCCAATCAGAAAGAAATGGAACAGCGGTTCTTTCAAAAAATGCATGAAGGCTCCTGCGTGAAACACGATCCGGTTCTATAAATCGATGCTGCCATCAGCCTGTTGGGTTTTGCAAGGAAATGCATTCTCAGTGAACTTCAGCTGTTCAGTGGACGTACCGGGGGTAGAAATCTCTACCCCCGGAATACCAATTGCCCAGTTGTTAGAGTGATCACTCTGTCGGCGTGTACCAGATCGGAGATGAATACGCGCGTTCCTGATGTGTAAGTACTGCGTCTTCTGGCAATTCCGCGCCAAACCGCAATTTGTCGTACAGCACCCAACGCGGCGTGGGAATTTCGATGACGCGCACGTAATAGAACGCCCGCGCATTTGGATCGAAATCAGGATCGGACCAAACGGTCACAAGTTCGGCCGCGCCGATTGTGTTGGTCCAACTGGCAGTATCCACATCCACTGTGTTTCCAACCGCAGGAACCTTGCCGTTTGCATCAGCAACACGATTATCCGACCACGCCACGTCGTAGACCTTTTCCTGCAAGGCGCCTTCGGAATCCAGCCACCCCTTTACAACCTGCACACGATCCAGATTTGCCCCGACCGGATCGCGCAGCGCAGCGATAAGGAAAGACGGTCCACCGTCGCCTTCGCGAGGCCGCAGATCCGAGCCCATCGGAACGCCCTTGGTATAGCCGACATCTGCGAGGAAACGCGTTTCTACGTCAGCGTCATTGAAATCCCATCCGCCAAAGAACCGCAAGCCGATCCGGGGGCCGGTTGTTGCATAGGTTTCGCGTCGTTTGAACGCATCGAAGATCGCGGCGCGTGTATTCTCGGTAGCCCAGACGGCGGTGTATCCAGATGCGACAAGAAGGTCGCCGGGAATCTCGCCAAGATCATTGGCGATGAAAGGATGACTGATTCTAGAGGCCGAAGGTTCAACGCTGACGGATTTTCCAAAAAAATTGTCTTCTTCGGCCGTCGCCAGGGAAGTATGGCTGTCGGTCGCCCCGCCCATTCCGAACTTGTATGGGTTCACGCCGAACTTTTCTTCCAGCATCAGGCCCCGCTTCAATGCTTCTCTGGCGTATTCGCCTGCCAGCATGTCATCCGTTTTCAGTTCGGTTATGTCGAGGTTGCCGACGTCCCAGTTTTCGTAGTCCGCAAATTCGTCGTCCGGGCTCAGGAAAGGGTGTGCTTCGCCGTCGCCCTTGATCTGTGTGACCTCGTAGTGGGGTTCCCATTTCGCGCGGGCAGCCACGTATTCCTCGTCGACCTTGCCGCCGTGATAGGTATCTTCGGTTGGGAACATCCACCCGTTCGAGAGGTTGCCGTTATGGGCAAAGGCAACCGCCCGCCCGCCGGTTTTGTCCTGATACTCTTCCAGCCATGAATAGAGCGCCCTTGGGTCCGTATCGCCAAAGGGCGGTTGTGTAACCGGAGGTACCATCTGGAGCGCCCTGATTGGTCCATCACGCAGCATGACGTTCCGGTGCAGGTTGAACCCCTTCGGGACCGAGGTCCACTCGAACCCGATGAAAGCGGTGAAGCTGCCGGGGTCATTGTGCCGTTCCGCCGCCAGAACGATATTCTCCCAGGTGAAGGCAAAAGCGTCTGCACCCGGGCTATAGGACTCTAGCAGGATTTCCGGCAGGGTCATTTGCGAGAAATTGGTGATGATGTCGAACGCCGCTTTCCCGGCCTCTTCCCCGCCTGCCGTATACCCTTCGTACCATTCCAGACCTTTTGGATCAGCAAGAATGCCGGGTTTGCCGGCCTGCAGGTCCGGGGCAAACCCCATCAGGTCAGTATGATCCGTGAGGACCATCCAATCCAAGGGTCGGGCCAGTCTTACAGGCTGGCCAGTGGACGAAATAACCTGCTCACCTTTTGCAAAACGCCAGGCATCATCCGGCAGCAGGGTGTTGCCAAAGGCGCCCGCGTCCAATGAAAGACCCGTGTGAAGATGCGTGTCCCCCCATAGCGGACGTTCAGGGAAGGTCCGGTTGGCATATGGAGAGTACGGCTGGTCTGAAAACAAGCCCTCAGCAGCCTGTTCGCTAGGAACAGCGTCGGCGAAGACACTCGTTGGCGCCAACACTAGTGAAACAATGCATGCCGATATCCGAAACATCGTGACCTCCCAAATCAACATTACCTAGTTGCGTCGACGAACCACATCGCGACATTGTGATGTTCTGACTTTTCTATATCACGCCACATCGCGTTTTTGAGAAATTCCTTGGCCGATGGCTTTGTTGCAGCGGCGCAAACAGAAACTCTGACCAAAGAACCCTTTCCGATCATGGCTCGAAAGGTACTACGCGCGATCACTGCTATCTCGATATCGCGAACGGCAACTTTGAAGAGGCTGCGCTGCGGCGTAGAATTGGCTGTCGAACGTCTGGAGAGGGCCGTCTCCGCTCCTGTGGGTGAAGCTCTGTTGGGAAAAGGCGCAATCCGGGTGATGCTGAACACTGGCAACACTCCAATGTTCATGGCCTTTCGTCTTGAGCGCCAGCAGTGAGCGGGTCCGGCTTTCGTCGTTTCCGTGTCCACATTTGTGTAATGGAACATATGGGGAACAATTGCGAGTCGGGCAAGACGCTTATTCGCGAGAACTGCGGTACACCTTGCTCGTAACCCATTGAAACTCAAGGGCCGTCATTTCGAAAGTGCGGTGCACTTCAACATTGATTCTACTGTATTTTTGAGATTTTGGTGGGCGACCCTGGAATCGAACCAGGCGTGCGTCTCCGCGAGGGAGTTACAGTCCCCTGCCACACCTTGCGGCCTGTCGCCCAACAAGCAGGGGAGATAGACAAGCGGGCAGAAGGCGTCAACCGGAAAATGACGAATTTGCGATGCTCTCAGCGCCGCCGCCGCATCGGCACAGCGCACGTGATTTTGTGGCGGAAACCCATGCCGGAAAGGGGTTGGCGAAACGCTCTGGAAGAGCCTGTTTCCCAGCGCCCACACATCTGCTATCTGCGCCAGATCAAAATGCGGATGGGCGAGACATGGCCAAGAAACCCAAATGGGTCGTCGAGAAAGAGCAGGCGCGCAAGGCGGCAGGTAGCGAGACAGTGTGGCTCTTTGGTCTGCATGCGGTGCGCGATGCGCTGTGCAACCCGGCACGGCAGAAACTGCGCCTGCTGGTGACGATCAACGCGCGCGACAAACTGGTCGAGGCGATCGCCGAGGGCGGGATCGAGCCCGAGATCGTCGATCCGCGCAAGTTCAGCGCGCCGATTGATGCCGGCTCGGTCCATCAGGGCGCGGCGCTGGAAGTGCGGCCGCTGAACTGGGGCGGTCTGGCCGAGAATTGCATCGGGGTTGAAAATCCGCGAGTGATCCTGCTGGACCGGGTCACAGACCCCCATAATGTGGGCGCGATCCTGCGTTCGGCCGAGGTGCTGGGCGCCAGTGCGGTGATCGGCACAAGACATCATTCGGCGCCTGAAACCGGCGCGCTGGCCAAATCCGCCAGTGGCGCGCTGGAACGCCAGCCTTATCTGCGGGTCCGAAACTTGGCCGATGCCATCACCGAATTGCAGGGCATGGGGTTTCTGGTGTTGGGGCTGGATGGTGAGGCCGAAGACACCATAGAACAGGCGCTTGGCGATCAAAAGGCGCAGCCGGTGGCACTGGTTCTGGGGGCCGAGGGGCCGGGGCTGCGACAAAAGACAAAAGAAACGGTCGACAAGCTGGTCAAAATCGACGCGGCGGGCGGTTTTGGCTCGCTTAACGTCTCAAATGCGGCGGCGATCGCCCTATATGCCTCTCAACCACGATAGGAGGCCGCCATTTCCAGTCCGCAGAAAATCGCCACCTGCTGCTATTGCGGCACCCGGGCCGCGCTGGTCCTGAGAGGGCGGGATCGGCATGAGTTGAGTTGTTCGGCCTGCGGCGCGCCGCTGCATGATCTGAAAATGCTGCCGCGTGCCCGCCAACAGAGCCGGAAAAAGAGCGTGTCCACCGCCAGCATCTCCTCGGATCGGCGCAAGAAGGTGCAGCGAAAGGTCAAGAAACGCAAATCGCTTTTTTCGCGGGTGTTGGAAGAGGCCTGGGACGTGGTTGAGGACGTCTTTGATTGAAGCACGGGTCGAACACATCGCAATCACATCCCCGTAACCGGGCTTTAACAATTGCGGCGCAGCGGGCATTTTAGGCCAATCGCAACTATGATTCATGCCGGAATGCCGACCAGACGAAATATCCTTGCCGGGTTGGGAGCATTCGCTCTCGCCCCTGCCGCACGCGCTGCCTCGCCGATGATCTTCACGGATCAGGGCGCGGCGATATTGGGCTTTGACACGGTATCCTATTTCGCCAATGGCGGGCCGATTGCCGGCAATCCCGAAAATGCCCTGATGTGGAAGGATGCGGTCTGGCGGTTTGCCAGCGACGCCAATCGCGAGGCATTCGAGGCCAATCCACGCGCATATGCACCACAATTTGGTGGCTATTGCGCTTACGCCGTTTCGCAAGGCTTTCTGACCACGACCGATCCGAAGATCTGGCATATCGTGAATGGCAAGCTCTATCTGATTCATTCACACCCTATGGATCGGGAGTGGATGCGCGATCCCGAGGCCAATATCGTAAGGGCCGAGGCAAATTGGCCCTCGGTGCTATACGGGTGATCGGCGAAAATCCGCCAATACGCGCACGTGCCATCACGAAAATGGCATCCCCCTCTTTTATTTTTCGGGGCGGCACATACCTCACATTGTGACCGCGGACAGGAACTTCCGCGCGTCATTTCACTGTCCCTCGTTCCATACCTTGCGCCCAGGACTTCCTGGGCGCTTTTTTCTTTGGGCAGGACGGGCTAAGGAGCTTTATGAGCACCTATGATGACGCATATCTCAAGGACATCCTTCAGCGCACGAAGGTGGTCGCGGTGGTGGGCGTGTCGATGAACCCGGTGCGGCCCAGCTATTATGTGGCCCGCTATCTGGGTCTGAAAAGGTTCCGGGTGATTCCTGTCAACCCCGGCCATGCAGGTAAGGAGTTGTTCGGTGAAACCGTCCGTGCCGGGCTTGGCGATATTTCGGAACCGGTCGACATGGTCGATATCTTCCGCCGATCCGAAGCGGTGCCGCCGATTGTTGATGAGGCGATCGAGGTCTTTCCCGAACTGCGTACGATCTGGATGCAGATCGGCGTCCAACATGCAGAAGCTGCGGCCCGGGCTGGCGCGCGGGGCATCGATGTGATCCAGAACCGTTGCCCCAAGATCGAATACCAGCGCTTGTTTGGCGAATTGCGCATGGGTGGATTCGCCACCGGGATTATCTCGTCCAAGCTATGAGCAAACGGCTTGTGTTGATGCTGCGCGTCCGCTTTGTGGACACCGAGCGATTCTTCACGTTCTGAACACACATGTCAGCTTCAGATTGGCATCAAAAACCGTTCAGAGTTCCGAGTTACCATTCTCAATGGGTAGATTTTCGCTCCACCTGCGAAGCTCGTCGAGGAAACCGAGTGCCGTTCGACCGAAATCCGTTACTTCGTAGACCACCGATAGCGGCTTCGTTTTGGCGACCTCCCGGTGCACCAGTCCTTGTGCTTCTAGCTGGCGAAGCCGTTCGGTGATCATTTTCTTGCTGGCGCCGCCGATCATGCGCGAGAGGTCGTTGAAGCGCACCGGGCCGTCCTTGAGATGCCACAGGATTGATCCGGTCCATTTCCCACCAATGATCCGCATGCCACGTTCTATCGCGCACGGCGTTACGCATGTGTTGTCGACGGTTTTGCGGCCATTTTGGTCTTGTCTTATGCGGGCATCCATTGGTCTTGTCTCCTCGCTGGAGCAGGTTACGAAAAGTATACTAGTTGAATTTCTTCGTTTTGTGCGCAGCTTTGGTCTGGTCTCGATGCTTGTGACCTTTGATCGGAGATTGATGATGGCCCAACCCGCAATTCACCTCTACACCGCCGCAACAATGAACGGCTATAAACCGGTCATTTTCCTGGAAGAAGCTGGCGTGCCTTACGACGTTACCGCCGTGGATTTCTCGAAGCAGGAACAGAAAGCGCCTGACTATCTGCGGCTTAACCCAAACGGAAAAATCCCGACGATCGTCGACCGTGACGAGGATCGCGCCATCTTCGAAAGCGGTGCCATTCTTTGGCACTTGGCGGAGAAATACGGCAAGTTTCTTCCGGATGATCCGCTGAAGCGCTCTGAGGTCATGCAATGGATGTTTTTCCAGGTGGGTCACGTTGGTCCGATGATGGGACAGGCCATGTACTTCCAACACATCGCTGCGCCCAACGGGCATGAGGAGCCGTTTTCGATAAAGCGATACGTGGATGAATCGCGCCGGTTGCTTGAGGTTTTGAACACGCGTCTCGACGGTCGCGATTGGCTTGCGGCGGATGAGTACACTATCGCGGATATGATGACCTATCCCTGGGCACGCGCCTATGTCTGGGCTCGCGCAAGCATAGACGGCTTGCCGCATTTGCAGGCTTGGTTCGAACGGATCGACGCCCGCCCGGCCGTGCAAAAGGCATTATCCATTCCTAAAGCCAATCCGCAGTTTTGGGATGCCAACGCTGACGCCAGTGCATTTGCGAAAGAAAACGCGGCGCGTTTTGCGGGTGACGTGAGAACTTGATGATGAATGCAGAAAGGGTTTCGTTGGTATGGAAAGACCGGAAACCAGCAGTTCTGCGCCCCGCAGTTCCCGCCACGCTGGGATCATACCGGTCTGCGGGCAATGCGGCTCCGATATGATCTAATTAGACTTTGTGCGGATGGTACGCTGAGTTTTATTTGTCCTTATCAGCACATGGCCGCTATTCGGAGGATTCAGTTTCTGGCTTCTAAGCGGCGGCGTTTTCTTTCCAGCACTTCTAGGCGCGCTTCCCAATCATAGCGGGCATCTTCAAGGGTCGGCATCCAGTGCAACTCACCGGCCCCGCGCCAGGGGTCAAGAACGATTCCGTCCTGAAATCCGTCGCCCCGCCTGCTGATGATGGCGGTGCTGTGATCGACGCGAAAACCGTTGCGCGGTTCGGCAATGGCCCGGTGCATGGTCAGGGTCTGAAAGTTTTCCTGCTTGAGCCGCGCTTCGATATCTTCGGCCCATTGGTAACACAGGCCACGGTCCTTGATTCCGGCGTTGACCTTGGCGTTGTGGACCAGCGGCGGATCGGTGATGTCATATTCCTGCGCCAGTTGGGCGGAATAG
Source organism: Ruegeria jejuensis (assembly GCF_041537905.1). Lineage (NCBI taxonomy): Bacteria > Pseudomonadati > Pseudomonadota > Alphaproteobacteria > Rhodobacterales > Roseobacteraceae > Ruegeria > Ruegeria jejuensis. Next base: position 58,648 of record NZ_JBGRUO010000017.1, read on the forward strand.
CCATAGGCAATGCGTGCGGCGCGCTGTGCTTCCTCGGGATCGACCTCGGGGCCGAGCGAGCGAATCTCCTGCGCCAGCAGATCGACATCGGCGCGGTCCACGTTAACCGGTTGATGCGCACAAGCGCTGATCAGCGCAAGCATCAGCAGGGCCAAGGCGGATTTGAACACTCGTATCATAACGTCATCCCGTGTGAATCGCGGTGAATTTACCCGCTTCCTGCCGCGTTCGGCAGTGGGTTGCAATTCAATCGCCGGATCGTGTGGCTTTTTCGGCAAGACCGCTCATATTCTGACGCCGCGCCAGCTCGTCCAGCACCGCCTCAAGCGATACATCCCGCGCTTCCAGCATGACCAGAAGGTGATAAAGCACATCCGCCGCCTCAGACGTCAGCGCGTCGCGGTCGCCCTTTACCGCTTCGATAATGGCCTCGACCGCTTCTTCACCGAATTTTTCGGCGCATTTCTCGGGTCCCTTGGCCAGCAGTCTGGCGGTCCAGCTGCTGTCGGGGTCAGCGCTTCGACGCGCCTCGATTGTGGCGGCCAGGTCGTGCAATATGCTCATGTCAGCCTCATCGGGATGCCTGCGGCGGCCATATGTGCCTTGGCCTCATGTATCGTGTATTCGCCAAAATGAAAGATCGAGGCAGCCAGCACGGCGCTGGCGCCACCCTTGGTCACGCCTTCGACCAGATGATCCAGATTGCCGACCCCGCCCGAAGCGATCACCGGCACATCTACCGCATCGCTGATCGCGCGGGTCAGCGGCAGGTTGAACCCGGCCTTGGTGCCGTCACGATCCATCGAGGTCAGCAGGATTTCACCAGCGCCCTTGCCGACCACGGTGCGGGCGAAATCCACCGCGTCGATGCCGGTTGGCTTGCGGCCGCCATGGGTGAAGATCTCCCATTTGCCGGGCGAGACGGTCTTGGCATCGATGGCGCAGACGATGCATTGGCTGCCGAACTGGTCGGCGGCCTCGGCGATCACGTCCGGATTGGCCACGGCGGCGGAGTTGAAGCTGACCTTGTCGGCACCGGCCAGCAGCAGCGCGCGCACGTCCTCGCGGGTGCGAACCCCGCCGCCCACCGTCAGGGGCACGAAACACTGTTCCGCCGTGCGCTGCACCACATCGAACATGGTGCCGCGGTTTTCATGAGTGGCATGGATGTCCAGAAAACAGATCTCGTCCGCACCTGCCGCATCATAGGCCTTGGCAGATTCCACTGGATCGCCCGCATCGCGCAGGCCGACGAAGTTGACCCCCTTCACGACGCGACCATCAGCAACATCGAGGCAGGGAATGATACGTGTTTTCAACATGAACTACCCTTTGTTGCGCCACTCCTAGCGGCAAAGCTTCGCCGATGCCAGACTTGTGATTGTAATATGGGCATAAGCCGTGGAAATTGAACGGGAAGTCATAGAGGGAAAGACATCATGCGTGGTTTGTTTTTGGCTGCATTACTCACATTTGGAAGCACGGTAACGGCAATGGCTGACGATATCATCAAGGTGAAGACCGACAAATCGGTGAGCGAGGCGTTGGATGCGCTCGAAGCGGCGATCGGCAATGCGGGCGCGACCGTGTTTGCGCGGATTGATCACGCGGCGGGGGCCGAGAAGATCGGCGACAGCATTCCGGCCAATCAGGTTCTGATTTTCGGCAATCCGAAGATTGGCACACCGGCGATGAAGATCGACCCGCTTGCCGGGTTGTTTCTGCCGCTCAAGGTGCAGGCCTATGAGGATGCGCAAGGGCAGGTCTGGCTGAGCTATGAAGACCCCAAAGAGACCTTTGACGAGTTGGACGATGTCGAGAACTCTCCGGCGGTCGAAGTTATGCAGGGCGCGCTGAAGAAGCTGACAGCAGCTGCGGCAGGGTGACCTAGATGAACTTTCGGGCCGCGCTTGCGCGGCCCACCCGCGCCAGAGCATTGCGCGCGATCAGGATGTGAAACGGCAGGATCGCGGCCAGATAGAGCCGACCGCCCAGATTGTGCCGGTGCACCCAAGTGGCGAGCGAGACACGGCCCGCTTCGGAATGGATAGATACCCTGAAATCAAGATGGCGGTCGTTGAACCCGGCGATCACCTCAGTGTCGCCATCATGTTCGACCGGGAAAATGCCGACCTTGTCGGCTGCCTCCGGCCCCGTCCTGCTGATCCCGAAAGGGGCCACCAACAGGCCGCGCAGGCGCACCAGAGCCATCGCCCATGCGGGAAAGCTGGTGATAATCTCTGCCGCCTGCCGGGGCGGCAGGTCTGACGGAACGCTGAAGCAATCCAGAAAATCGCCTTTGCGGAGCCGTCTGTGCAGCCGACTGGAGCGCGGCAGGTCGGAGCGTGTTACAGATGGCATGGTCATGGGGTCATGTGCCAAGCGTCGTCAGGGCCTCCGCCAGATCAATTGCCCCATCATACAGCGCGCGGCCCGTGATTGCGCCGTTCAGGTCCGCGCCGCAATCGCGCAGGGCGATCAGGTCGGCGATGGATGACACCCCGCCCGAAGCGATCACCGGGATCGATATGGCGCGGGCAAGCGCGGCGGTAGCCTGGATATTGGGCCCCTGCATCGCACCGTCGCGGTTGATATCGGTGTAGATGATCGCAGCCACGCCCGCATCCTCGAATTGCCGCGCCAGATCGGTGACCTCGACATCGGTTTCCTCGGCCCAGCCTTTGGTGGCAACCATGCCATTGCGGGCGTCGATACCCACGGCGACCTTGCCGGGGAAGGCGCGGGCGGCCTCGCGCACCAGATCGGGGTTTTCGACCGCGACCGTGCCCAGAATGACGCGAGCCAGCCCTTTATCGAGCCATCCTTCAATGGTGGCCATGTCGCGAATGCCGCCGCCAAGTTGGGCGGGCACGTCGCAGTCACGCAGGATCGCCTCGACCGGGGCTGCATTGACCGGCTCACCGGCAAATGCTCCGTTCAGATCGACCAGATGCAGCCATTCGCAACCCGCTTCGACAAAGGCGCGGGCCTGCGCAGCGGGGTCGTCGTTGAACACCGTCGCTGCCTCCATCTCGCCGCGCAATAGTCGCACGGCCTGACCGTCCTTGAGATCGATGGCAGGGTATAGGATCATGGGATAAGCGGCCTTCTGCTGATTTAGCCGGGGATATGGCACAGCAGGCGCAGGGGATGCAACGCGACCCAACGTATCGCTTGCCTGAATCGCGCATTTCCTCACAGTGGCCGCAGTCAACAGGAGGAGACTCAAAATGAAGAAAACGATCCTTGCCGCTGTGACGCTGGTGGGTTTCGCGGCAGTCGCCCATGCCGATCCGGTCGATGGCATCTGGAAGACGGGCGCAGGCGACGGAGGCGGCTATCTGCACGTGTCCATTGCGCCCTGCGGCAGCGCCATCTGTGGCACGATCGACAATGCGTTCAATGCCTCTGGCGACGAAGAGCCGAATTACGAGCATGACGGCAAGCAGATGATCTGGGATATGGTACCGGACGGAAATGGCGCCTATAGCGGCGGCAAGATCTGGGATCCGGAAGCGGACAAGACCTACAAGTCGAAGATGACGCTCAATGGCAACACGCTGACCGTCAAAGGGTGCGTCGCAGGCGGTTTGGTCTGCAGAGGCCAGGACTGGACTCGCGTCCAGTGATCCGCACGGCGCCCCGTCAGGGGCGCCAGTTCAGGAAGTTCCCGATCAGTCGCAACCCGGTGGCTTGGCTCTTTTCCGGATGGAACTGCATGCCGATCATTGTGTCGCGCCCGATTACGGCGGTAACCTCGCCGCCATAGTCAACGTGGGCCAGCCGCTCTGCCGGATTGGTGACGCGGAACTGATAGGAATGCACGAAATAGGTGTGATCACCGGTCTTGATGCCGTGAAAGACCGGATGATCGCTGTCGATTGCCAGATCGTTCCAACCCATATGCGGCACTTTCAGCGCGCCGTCTTCCGGTTCAATTTTCACCACGTCGCCTGACACCCAGCCAAGGCCCGCCGTCTCTTGATATTCATGGCCGGTGGTTGCCATCAGTTGCATGCCAACGCAGATGCCCAGAAAGGGCCGGCCGCGCTGTTCCACCGCCTCGACCATCGCGTCATGGATGCCTTTATGCCCACGCAACTCGGCCGCGCAGGCGGGAAAGGCGCCGTCACCGGGCAGCACCAGCCGATCGGCACGGGCGACAACATCCGCGTCCGAGGTCACCACGACCTCACCCGCATCCATCTCTAGCGCCATGCGCTGAAACGCCTTTTCGGCGGAATGCAGATTGCCCGACTCGTAGTCTATGATGGCGGTCAGCATCTGGGTCCTTTCTGCGCGCAACTTGTCCGAAAACCGGAGCACACTTTGCGGGTTGCGCTCAAAGCGTGCCTTTGGTCGATGGCACCGCATCGGCCTTGCGCGGATCGGTTTCCACCGCTGCGCGCAGCGCGCGGGCCACCGCCTTGAAGGCGGCCTCGGCGATGTGGTGGCTGTTCAGCCCGTGCAACTGGTCCACATGCAGCGTGATGCCGCCATGGGTGCTGAAGGCCTGAAAGAACTCGCGCACCAGTTCGGTATCGAAGCCGCCGATTTTGGGTGTCGGCAGATCGACATTCCAGATCAGAAAGGGGCGCGCCGACAGGTCCAGCGCGCAGCGGACCTGTGCGTCATCCATGGGCAGGTGGCATTCGCCATAGCGGCGGATGCCTGTTTTTTCACCCAGAGCCTCGGCCAGCGCCTGACCCAACGCGATTCCGGTATCCTCGACCGTGTGGTGATCGTCGATATGCGTGTCACCCTTGGCCCGGATCGTCATGTCGATCAGCGAATGGCGCGACAGTTGGTCCAGCATGTGGTCAAAGAAGCCGACCCCGGTCTGGATGTCATAGCGACCGGTCCCGTCGAGATCGATCTCGACGGAAATCTCGGTTTCTGCGGTCTTGCGGCTGATCGTGGCGCGGCGCATGGCGAAATCCCTTTGTTTCGGATGTGCTTATAGGTCCGCAAGCAGAGGAATTACCAGACCACCAATGATGCAGATGGCGAAGTGTTGCGCCGAAACAGGGGCCGAAACGGGGGATTGCGCGGCAACATCCGTTACAGCCTACACACAGATCGAACGCTCGCTGACCGCCATCGCTTTCGACGCGTTTTAGCCCAGCTCATAGCTGGTGATGCCATAGATCCGGTTCAGATCGATATCGGGCGCATGGTCGGAATACATGCGGGCGGTTTCAAACACCTGGGTAAACCCAAGCTGCGCCGCCAGTTTCAGCGCCTCCGCGTTTGGTTCCGGCAGGTCCAGATATACAGTTTCGCCGCGCTGATCGTCGGGCACTTCCGCAAGCAGTGCGGCCAGCAGGGCGCGGGCGATCTCGGGATCGTCAGCAAAAAGCGGCCCGATCTTGAATCCGCCATGGCAGGGGCGCAGCGTGGCATAGCCGGTGATGCCATCCTGATCCTGCGCCATGCGGGAGATATGGCCGGGCGCGCCCAGCCAACTGGTCAGAAACACATCGCGCGGGGCAGGGAAGAGCGCGCGGTCATAGGTTTTTAGCGCCTCTGATGGCTGTCGCAGATGGGTGATGCCGGTTTCGGGCGGTGAGGGGAGCGCCTCCAGCGCCTGCGCCACGGTGCCGGCAAAGCGGATGTTGCGATAGATCAGCTTGAACCCGTAACGCTTGTAATTCTCCTGCTGCTCGACAACCCCGTCCAGACCCTTGTTGCGGTCGCCGCAATGGGCCAGCGCCGCCTTGGCCAACTCATAGCCATAGCCCACGCCGCGATAATCGGGATCGGCGATGTAGAACCCCATGAAGGCAAAGCTGTCGTCATAATTCACCCCCGAGATAGAAGAGATCATCCGACCATCCAGAAACCCGGCCTTGAACCCCTCCGGGTCGGTGGCGGTGAAGCAGCTTGCGTCCTGAAACCCCGGCCCCCAACCTTCACGCGCGGCCCAGTCCACGGCGGTTTGCACCTGTTCGGGGGTCATGGATCGGATGACGTAGTCGGACATCGGGGCACCTCGCTTCGGATCGTATTGACACCATAGATGTGACGCATTGGGCGACGCTACTAGGCCAAAGCGAAAATCTGAAGAGAGTTTAATTTGGAGCGGGCGAGGCGATTCGAACGCCCGACCCTAACCTTGGCAAGGTTATGCTCTACCCCTGAGCTACGCCCGCATCCATTTGGCCAATCGGCCTGGGGTCTCAACTGGAGCGGGCGAGGCGATTCGAACGCCCGACCCTAACCTTGGCAAGGTTATGCTCTACCCCTGAGCTACGCCCGCCCGGTTGAGTGAGGAGGGAGATATAAAGTCCCGTCAGTCCCTGCAAGGGGAAAATGGTTGGTGCGGAAACTTTTTGCCGGTGCGCATCCCGGCGTCAACATCACAGCGCCAGGGTGAGGTTTGTCAGCGCTGCAAGCAGGATCGAGGTAAAGGTCAGCAGAATGCCAATCTGGCGCAGCAGCAGGATCGGATCGGCTCGACCGAACCCATATGCGTGCAGCACGCGGCCCAGCAGCAGCAACAGACCCAGCAGGTGCAGGTACCAATGTGCCGCACCTTGCAACTCGGCGATCAGCAACAAGAGCAGGGCAAAAGGCGCGTATTCGGCACAGTTGCCTTGTGCCCGCATCGCCTTCATCAGGTCATCGTCGCCGCCATGGCCCATCGAGACGCGCTGCCGCCCGCGCCGGACGATCACATTTACACTCAAGGCCACAAAAAGAACGGCGATTAGGGATGCGTAAATCGGTGTGACGGAAATCATGCGCTCTGCCCCGGTCTGTTGCAATCGACCCTGCGCCAACCGAAATCGGTGCAGGGTCGCTCGGCAGATAGCACGTTATTCCAGTTCAACCAGCAGATCTTTTGCGTCGATCTGGCCGCCGGGCTGGACGTGCAGCGCGGTGACCACCGCGTCGCGCTCGGCATGGATGCCGGTTTCCATCTTCATTGCCTCGATGGTCAGCAACAGATCGCCCTCGCTGACCTTCTGGCCTGATTGTACCGCAACACTGGCCACCACGCCGGGCATCGGCGCGCCGACATGATTGGCGTTGCCCGGCTCGGCCTTGGGCCGCTGCACGGTCGTGGATGTGACCAGACGGTTCGGCACCCGGATCACGCGCGGCTGGCCGTTGAGTTCGAAGAACACCTTGACCTCGCCTTTCTCATCCGTCTCGCTGACGGCCTGGCAACGGATTTCCAGCGTCTTGCCGGGATCGATTTCGGCGCTGATCTCTTCGCCCGGTTCCATACCGTAGAAGAAAGTGCGCGTAGGCAGGGTGCGAACCGGGCCGTAGGTGCGGTGGCGGCCCATGTAATCCATGAAGACCTTGGGATACATCAGATACCCGTTCAGGTCCTCGTTATCGACCTTTTTGCCCTCAAGCTCCTTGCTGATCTTGGCGCGTGTCTCTTCCAGATCGACCGCAGGCACATCCTTGCCCGGGCGTTCGGTATTGGGTTGCTCGCCTTTCAGCACCTTGGACAGGATCGCGTCGGGGAAGCCGCCCGGAGGCTGGCCCAGATTGCCGCGCATCATGTCGATGACCGAATCGGGGAACGACACTTCGGTTTCGGGGTTCTCGACATCGGCGCGGCTCAGCCCCTGACTGACCATCATCAGCGCCATGTCGCCCACCACCTTGGACGAGGGTGTCACCTTGACGATATCGCCGAACATCCGGTTCACGTCGGAATACATCTGCGCCACTTCGTGCCAACGCTCCTCCAGCCCCAGCGAGCGCGCCTGCGCCTTGAGGTTGGTGAACTGGCCGCCCGGCATCTCGTGCAGATAAACCTCGGAGGCCGGGGCCTGCAGACCCGACTCGAAGGCTGCATATTGCCCGCGCACCGCTTCGAAATAGTCGCTGATCTCACGGATTGCCTTGATATCCAGTCCGGTGTCGCGGTCGGTGTGGCGCAGCGCCTCGACCACGGTGCCCAGCGTCGCCTGACTGGTGTTGCCGCTGAACGCATCCATGGCGCAATCGACCGCATCCACCCCGGCCTCTGACGCGGCCAGAATGGTCGCGCTGGCGATCCCGGCCGTGTCATGGGTGTGGAAGTGAATAGGCAGGCCCACCTCTTCCTTGAGCGCCTTGATCAGGACGCGGGCCGCAGCCGGTTTCAGCAGCCCGGCCATGTCTTTCAGACCCAGCACATGGGCACCTGCATCGCGCAGCTCCTTACCCATGTCGACATAGTATTTCAGGTCATACTTGGCGCGATCGGGATCCAGAACATCGCCGGTGTAGCAGATGGTGCCTTCGCAGATCTTGTTGTTCTCAACCACCGCATCCATCGCGACGCGCATGTTCTCGACCCAGTTCAGGCTGTCGAACACGCGGAAGACATCGATATTTCTGGATGCCTCCCGGACGAATTCCTGCACGACGTTGTCGGGGTAGTTGGTGTAGCCCACACCGTTTGCCCCGCGCAGCAGCATCTGGGTCATCAGGTTCGGCATTGCCTCGCGCAGATCGCGCAACCGCTGCCACGGGCATTCCTGCAGGAAGCGATAGGCCACGTCAAAGGTCGCGCCGCCCCAGCACTCCACCGAGAAGAGTTGCGGCAGGTTGGCCGCATAGGTCGGCGCCACCTTGATCATGTCGATCGAGCGCATCCGGGTCGCCAACAACGACTGATGCCCGTCACGCATGGTGGTGTCGGTGATCAGGAGCTGGCGCTGCGCCTTCATCCAGTCGGCGACGGCTTGCGGACCCTTCTGCTCCAGCAGGTTGCGGGTACCCATCATCGGCTCGGCCTTTTTGGCCGGGGCCACGGCAGGCTTCAGATCGGCGCGGGGTTCGGGCCGGTCCTTGGTTTCGGGATGCCCGTTCACCGTGATGTCGGCGATATAGGTCAGAACCTTGGTGCCTCGGTCGCGGCGCTGCTTGAAGCTGAACAGCTCGGGCGTCTCGTCGATGAACTTGGTGGTGTATTCATTGCTGAGGAAAGTGGGGTGCTTCAGCAGGTTCTCGACAAAAGCGATGTTGGTGCTGACGCCGCGAATACGGAACTCGCGCAGCGCCCGGTCCATCCGCGCGATGGCCTTTTCCGGGGTCTGGGCCGACGCCGTAATCTTGGTTAGTAGCGAATCGTAATAGCGCGTGATCACGCCGCCCGCATAAGCCGTGCCGCCATCCAAGCGGATGCCCATGCCGGTGGCCGAGCGATAGGCGGTGATGCGGCCATAATCGGGGATGAAGTTGTTCAGCGGGTCCTCGGTGGTGATCCGCGTCTGCAACGCATGACCGGTCAGTTGCACGTCGTCCTGGCTGGGTTTGCCGGTCGCTTCGGCAATGGTCTTGCCCTCGGCGATCAAGATTTGTGACTGCACGATATCGATGCCGGTCACCTCTTCGGTGACGGTGTGTTCAACCTGGACGCGCGGGTTCACTTCGATGAAGTAGAACTTGCCCGTCGCCATATCCATCAGGAACTCGACCGTGCCGGCGCATTCGTAATTCACATGTTTGCAGATTTTATAGCCCAGATCGCAAATTTCGGTGCGCTGTTCCTCGGACAGGTACGGGGCAGGGGCGCGTTCCACCACTTTCTGGTTGCGGCGCTGGACTGAGCAATCCCGTTCGAACAGGTGATACATGCCGCCATGCTTATCGCCGAGGATTTGCACCTCGACGTGGCGCGCGCGGGTGATCATTTTCTCCAGATAGCCCTCGCCATTGCCAAAGGCGGCTTCGGCCTCGCGGCGGCCTTCCAGAACCTTCTCTTCCAGTTCGTCCTCACCAAAGATCGGACGCATGCCGCGCCCGCCGCCACCCCAGGAGGCTTTCAGCATCAGGGGATAGCCGACCTCAGCCGCTTCGGCGCGGATCGCATCCATGTCATCGCCCAGCACTTCGGTCGCCGGGATCACCGGCACGCCGGCCTCGACGGCGACGCGACGGGCGCTGGCCTTGTCGCCAAGAGCGCGCATGGTTTCGGCCTTGGGGCCGATGAAGGTGATGCCGTTCTTGGTGCAGGCATCGACGAAATCGGGGTTTTCGCTCAGCAAGCCATAACCAGGATGGATCGCATCCGCGCCACATTCCTTGGCCACGCGAATGATCTCGTCAATCGAGAGATAGGCGGCGACCGGTCCCATGCCCTCGCCGATCCGATAGGCCTCATCCGCCTTGAAGCGGTGCAGGCCCAGCTTGTCCTCCTCGGCATAAACGGCGACGGTTTTCTTGCCCATCTCATTGGCGGCGCGCATTACGCGGATGGCAATTTCGCCTCGGTTGGCAATCAGGATTTTCTTGAAGTCAGTCATTGGATGTCCCGCGTCATTGTCGAGTTGGCCGCTTTGTAGAGGTCTGGTAGCGTCAAGTATATTGGGAGTTCTGGGTAGAAACGGCATTTAGGTGTCGGCAAACGGCTAGAATCTTGCCAGCCGCGTCGATTCATGGGGGTGCGAGGGGTCGCAAGGCTATCGGTGCAGGCAGATCGCGCAGGGATCTGGCCCCCAGCTGGCCCATATTCGCTTCCATATCGCTCTTGAGGATATCGATCACGTGATCCGGCCCGCCGGCCCCCAGCGCGGCCAGCCCATAGTGAAACGCCCGCCCGAGCATCACAAAAACCGCGCCCAGGGCCAGCGCGCGCAAGATGTCCAGCCCACCTTCGACACCGCTGTCAAATATCAACGGCAGATCGGTGGCGGCACGGATCTCCGGCAACCTGTCAATCGCGCCGGGCGCGCCGTCAAACTGGCGCCCACCATGGGTCGAGACCCAGAGCGCGTCCACGCCTGCCCGTTGCAACGGGTCCGCGTCTTCGCTGCGCAAGACCCCTTTGATGATAAGCTTCCCCTCCCAATGGTCGCGCAGCCAGGTCACATAGTCCATGTCCGGGGACGCTCGCAGCAGATATCCGATATGGGCGGTCGGGGGCAGGTTTTCCTGCCTCGAGATATATTTGTCCAATGTGCGCATGCGCGGCTTGCTGCCCCGTGCCATCGCCATCGCCCAGGCAGGCCGTTTTGCGATCTGCGCCAGCAGGCGCGGCGTCAGGCGGGGCGGGTGGGTCAGGCCGGACCGGGTCTGCCGCTCGCGGCGCGAGGCGGTCGGCACGTCCACGGTCAAGACCAAGGTCGAAAATCCCGCCTGCCTGACCCGGTTCAGCAAGTCTTGCCGTATCTCGGGGTCTTTTGGCGGGTAGAGCTGAAACCACGCCTCCGGCCCGATGTGGGGTGCCATGTCTTCGGGGCTCTGGCTGGCCACGGTGGACAGGACATACGGGATGCCCGCTTGCGCGGCGCTTTGTGCAAGCGCCTGTTCTGCTCCCTGCCAGACAAGGCCAGACATCCCGACCGGAGCAACACCAAAGGGCAGAGGATAGTCGCGATCCAGAAACCGGGTGGTCAGATCGAATTGCATCGGGCCTTTCAGGATGCGCGGCAGAAACCCGATCTGATCCAGGGCCTGTCGGTTTCGCGCCTTGCCGTTCTCAGCGCCGGTGCCACTATCGAGATAGTCCCAGACGAATTTCGGCAGGCGACGTTGCGCCCTTTCTTTGAGATCAGCAATGCCGGGATAGGTGCTGTGCAAATCCATGGGCGGCTTTTACGCTGCGTCGCGGCGATAAGTCCAGACTTATCCGGTCAGCGAATAGCTGTTATGCGGCCAGGTCAGTTTTTCGAAACACAACATGAACACCCTTTTGCTTTATTCAGTTTTGCGATGAGTTCAGACTTGGGACGTTTCGACCAGATGGGTGCCTTTGATGGCGTCTTACCGTTGGGCCTCGCGATGCTGCGCGCCCGCCGCCTTAAAACGATGTGAACGCGGGTTGATCCAAACTGTCGTGCAAATCGGTAATGCGTTCAGGCGGCCGTCGCGGATGGTGGCGTCTGGTGCTTTATCTTGTGCTCATCCGACCCATTGCCGCCAGCGGCACCAGATTCTGCCGATCCAGCGACCTGCACCTGATTGCGGCCCTTGTCCTTGGCACTATAGAGCGCGCCGTCTGCTGCGCGCAGCAGGTCCTGCGGTATCGTGCCATGCGCCGGATAATGCGCGACGCCGACCGAAATAGTGATGCGCGGCAGGGCTTTCTCACCATAGCGGACCGAGACCGCCTCGACCGCTTGCCGGAGCTGCTCGGCACTTATCATGGCATCATCCGGGGTGTTGTCAGGCAGGATTAACACGAACTCCTCCCCGCCAATGCGACAGGCGATCTCGTCCCGGTCACAGCCTTGCTCCAGCGCCGCGCCCACTGCACGCAAGACCATGTCTCCGGCATCGTGCCCGTGAGTGTCGTTGAACTTCTTGAAGTGATCGACGTCTACGGCAATCAGGCTCAGCGGCGCGCCCGTCTGTTGGCTGCGGCTGATGCCCTTGCGCAGGGTTTCGGTCATGTGGCGGCGATTGAACAGCCCGGTCAGCGGGTCGCGTACCGACTGATCGTGCAACTGATCCCGCATCCGCACATTGGCAATCGCCATGCTGATCTGTTCGGCACAGAGCTGCGCAAGCTTTTTGCTGTTGTGAAACTCCTCTCCGCGGCCCTCATGCGAGCGAAGATGCAGCAACCCCACGGTTTCGCCATGCGCCAGAATCGGAAAACAGAAATACGCCCGCCCGTCATGCGGTTCGGCATGTTCACAGACAAAATCGATCTCTGAGGCGCCAAATTCATAGGTGCGACCCCGGCGCAGACCCCAGCACCCTTCGGGGTGAATATGTGCCTTATGTGAGCCACCATTCCAGCTGGCACAGCCGTCCAGCACGTCACGGGAGTTGGAATAGACATACACGCTGCCTTCGGCCTCGGGCAGGATATGGGTCATGAAGCGGGATACCATATCGAACAGTTCATCCAATGAGCGACTGGATTGCAGCCACTCGTTCAACTCACCCAGCAGCCGCACCTCTCGTGCCAGACGCAGTTGATCTTCCATCAACTCGCGTTCCTTATCATTGCGATTGTTGAGGGCGCGCAGTTGCATGCGATTGGCGCGATAGACGACAAAAGAGACCATGAGGATGGACACAACCACCAAACCACTGATCAGAAACATCAGCGGCTGCACGCGGTCCAGGAATGTTTTGCGCAATTCAGTAACGTCGGTAAAGAATTCCAGCGCCCCCAGATAGGCACCGCCACTGGTGACGGGGGTGACGGTTTCAGCAACATCTCTCATCTGATCCGAGCGCGCGATGGCACTGGTTTCGGCATAAAGCACCTCAAGCGCTGAGCGGCTGGACAGATCAAAGAATATCTCGCCGCTTACCGTCGTGCCCCGTCTTTCCGGATGCAGGGCGGGCGCGTGACTGTGCGGCCCGGCAGAAGACCAGATAGGCTTACCGGTCGCATCGTAAATCTGCAGGCGATAGATATCGGAGGTTTGCGGAACAAGATGCAGCAGTTCAAGGTCTTGTTGCGCGATTTCGCCCTCCCCAAATGTCTCATGCAGGTTTGTGATGAAAGACGTCACTTGCCGCTGCCAGACACCGGATTGGTGCCGTATATCAGCCTCGATCATCCTGTCGACGATGGGATTGGCACCGCGTAAAGCGCCCCAGGCGGCCACGGCGAGCACTGCAAGAACAGCCAGACCGATGCTCAGCCGCGACAGCAGTCGTCTGACACGCCGCGTCATCGAAGTATTTGCCATCTCGAGTCCCCCAGAGCCTGTGCAAGACTGTGCCGGGGCCGGGTTTGACAATTGGTAAACGCGGTCACGCGGATTGGCGCGGATTTTGTTCTAATTGTTCAGAGTTTTCAGAAAACCGGGATTTCGCACGAACAAGAGGTGAACAAACTCTTTCCAATCGGTTTGTACCGGCGTAGTTTACGCGCCATGAGCAGCCATGACGAATTAGAGGCGTTCGAACACGCCTCTCTCTCCGCCCGCGCCATGGGTGCGCGCCCGACAACTTATCTGGATGACCTGAACCCGGCGCAGCGGGATGCGGTTGAATTGCTGGATGGCCCGGTGCTGATGCTGGCAGGCGCAGGTACCGGCAAGACCAAGGCGCTGACCACCCGGATCGTGCATCTGCTGAATACCGGAGCCGCGCGCCCGAACGAGATTCTGGCGGTGACCTTCACCAACAAGGCCGCCCGCGAAATGAAAGAGCGGGTGGGGCGCATGCTTGGCCAACCCGCCGAAGGGATGCCCTGGCTGGGCACGTTCCACGCGATCTGCGTAAAGCTGCTGCGCCGCCATGCCGAACTGGTGAACCTGAAATCGAACTTCACCATCCTCGACAGTGACGACCAGCTGCGCCTGCTCAAACAGTTGGTGCAGGCTGCCAATATCGACGACAAGCGCTGGCCCGCCCGGATGCTGGCGGGGATCATCGACGACTGGAAGAACCGCGCGCTCACGCCCGACAAGGTGCCCTCTGCCGATGCTGGCGCCTATAATCACAAGGGTGTTGAACTCTATGCGCAGTACCAGACGCGCTTGCGCGAACTGAATGCGGTCGATTTTGGTGACCTGCTCCTGCACATGGTCACCATTTTTCAGACCCATGCAGACGTGCTGCAGCAATATCAGCGTTGGTTTCGCTACATCCTCGTAGATGAATATCAGGACACCAACGTCGCCCAGTATCTCTGGCTGCGGCTGCTGGCGGGGGCGCACAAGAACATCTGCTGCGTGGGCGATGATGACCAGTCGATCTATGGCTGGCGCGGGGCTGAAGTGGGCAACATCCTGCGGTTCGAAAAGGATTTTCCCGGTGCTCATGTGGTGCGGCTGGAGCAGAATTATCGCTCCACCCCGCATATCCTTGCGGCGGCTTCGAATGTGATCCGCGGCAATCAGGGGCGTCTGGGCAAGGAGTTGTGGACCGAGGCGGATGAGGGTGAAAAGGTCCGTCTGATCGGCCATTGGGATGGTGAGGAAGAGGCGCGCTGGATCGGCGAGGAAATCGATGCGATGCAGGGCGGCACCCGCGGGGTGCGACCCATGAGCCTGGATGAAATGGCGATTCTTGTCCGTGCTTCTCACCAGATGCGCGCCTTCGAGGATCGGTTTCTGACCATCGGGTTGCCTTACCGCGTGATCGGCGGGCCACGGTTCTATGAGCGGATGGAGATTCGCGATGCCATGGCCTATTTCCGGCTGGTGGTCAGCCCAGAGGATGATCTGGCCTTCGAGCGGATCGTGAACACCCCCAAACGCGGACTAGGTGACAAGGCGCAGCAGACGATCCAGATGACTGCACGCGCAAACGGCGTGTCGCTGGTCGAAGGCGCGCGCCTTGCGGTCGAGCAGGGTGCGATCAAGGGCAAGGGCGGCGGCGCTCTGCGCGAGTTGGTCGAAGGACTGGCGCGCTGGGGCCGGATGGCGGGTGACAAGGACCTGAGCCATATGGAACTGGCCGAGATCGTTCTGGACGAATCCGGCTATACCAGCTTCTGGCAGAACGACAAGACGCCCGAGGCACCGGGGCGCTTGGAAAACCTCAAGGAGTTGATCAAGGCGCTGGAAGGCTTCGAGAATCTGCAGGGATTTCTCGAACATGTCAGCCTGATCATGGAAAACGAACAAAATGATGGCGGGGCCAAGGTCTCGATCATGACGTTGCACGCGGCCAAGGGGCTGGAATTTCCCGCCGTCTTTCTGCCGGGATGGGAGGACGGGCTGTTCCCCTCCCAGCGCAGCATGGACGAATCGGGGATCAAAGGCCTCGAGGAGGAACGACGGCTGGCCTATGTAGGCATCACCCGCGCCGAGGAGGTCTGCACGATCTCTTTTGCCGCGAATCGCCGGGTCTTTGGCCAGTGGCAGAACTCCATGCCGTCCAGATTCATCGATGAACTGCCCGAGGATCATGTCGACGTACTGACGCCACCCGGTCTTTATGGTGGCTCGGGCGGCGGATTCAGTGCGCAAGGGATCGAAACTCGCGCGGCAGAGGCCAATGTCTATAACTCGCCGGGCTGGAAACGCCTGCAGGCGCGGCAGGGTCAATATGGCGTGTCGCAACCGAAAGAGAGCCGCAATACGGTGATCGACATGGATGCGGTGGCTAGTTTCACGCTGGGCGAGCGCGTGTTTCATCAGAAATTCGGCTATGGCGCGGTGATCGGCATCGAAGGTGACAAGGTCGAGGTGGAGTTCGAAAAGGCCGGGCTGAAGAAAGTTGTCGCTCGGTTTTTGAACGCCAGCGACGACGTGCCTTTCTGAGCCAATCTCGAACCTGACCCCATGAATCGAAAACGGCGGCACCCGGGAGGAGGTGGGTGCCGCCGCTCTCTTGCAGCACCAAGCCTAGGGAGGAGGAGAAGGCCCGATGTGTTCCGCATCCGGGTCACCCCGGTATTTGAGTAACGGCGATGCCCCGGGAGGAGGTGGAGCATCGCCGCTCTTGCAACACCGAAAGCCTAGGGAGGAGGAGCGGCCCCGGTGGTGTCTTATCCGGCATCTTTGGCCGGTATTTTGGCGACGGCATCAGGGAGGAGGAGGATGCCGCCGCTGCTTTCAGTTCCCCAGGGAGGAGGAGAGGGGCGCTGAAATTCTATTCTCTTGCGCCTCAGGCGGCGCGGTTGTCGTAAGCGGCTTCCATCGCGATGCTGCGGATCATGCCGCGGTGCATGCCGAGGTCGGCCAGTTCACGGTCCGACAGAGCCGAAAGCTCACTCAGGGTCCGGCGATATACGCGGTACTGTTCGAACCGGTTCTTGAGGCTTTCGATACCGGCATAGAAGCCGGAAAGTTCGAGGCCGTTTGCGGCGCTGAAGTCGTTTGTAGCTGCCATTTTGCTCATCCATCCGTGTGTCGTTGCGCTGGGTACGTCCTGCGCTGTTGAGACTGAAGATAGGCGAATGCTGCGGATGCACAATGGCTCACGTGATCAATGCTGCTATGCAGAAAACGCATGGATTGTGTATTGAAATCATGTAGTTCGATTTTTTCCCTTTTTTTGTTAGCGTTAGCGCATGGGTGAAGATCGGGGTCATGAATCTCACGAAAAAGTGTGCGCCCACCATTTACGCACTGCGCCAGCGCTTTGGTTGTCTCTTGTGCGAAATGAGGGCGGTGTTCTTTCTTTGCGTCCTGGGGAAATCGGGTAATCTTGTCTCGCGCGCTTCTGCCTGTCGCATGACTCTGCCTGCGTTACTTGCGGGGTGGGAATTCATGGGCGGGCTTGGGTTTTGCTACCTCAGGGGCCGGAATGCTGCCTCTAAACCCCTCTTTATTGCTTTGATTCGCCTTTGATGTTTCGAACATAGGGTGAACATCTGACTTTTTACTGATAAGGGTTAAATTTTTCTGGGATTATATGGGATATTTTGATGCACTCGTTTTTGAGCTATATATAGTATGTGCTCTGATATATTTTGATATATGGGGTATTTCAGGGGGGAAATTTGCGATATTTTATGTGCTCTGACAGTAGCTCCTCGCTTCTAAGTTAAGATGCGCTCATAATTTCCTATTGATTTCCATGAATTCCCATGGCATCCCTTATTCATCCGATGAGGACGAGGCGACAAGGGGCACCAAACGACCCCGGTAAGAACAAAAAAACGGTTTCATACAGGCATCTCGCTTTCATCAGACCAAAGAGATCCGGCGCGCGGGCGAGCAGACATCCCCCCCCCAGGTGCGCGTGCAGTCGGACTTCCCGCAAAGCGGGCCAATGCGGCGGGTTGATCAGTGGCAGCAGATCAACCCGCCGTTTCTCGTTTCCGGGGGCGGAAGAGTTTTGGTGGGGCGCGAGCGAAAGGGACAGTCAGCTTGGCGCGCATGTTCAGAGGCGAAAGCCACCATAAGGTGGACAGCAAGGGCAGGGTGTCGATCCCGGCCTCGTTTCGCCGTGTTCTTGAGGCGGGCGATCCCAACTGGCAATCCGGCAGCAATCCCGAACTGGTCATCGTCTATGGTGATCACCGCCGCAACTTTCTTGAATGCTACACGATGGAAGCCATCGAAGAGGTCGATGCCAAAATCGCCCTGCTGTCGCGCGGCTCGATGGAGCGCAAGCTGCTGCAGCGCCTGTTTCACGGACAGTCCTTTCCCACCACTGTGGACGAGACCGGACGCTTGGTGCTGCCCGCCAAGCTGCGCAAGAAAATCGATCTCAAGGATGAGGCCTTCTTCTTCTCCACCGGGGATACCTTCCAGATCTGGAAGCCCGAGACCTATGACGTTGAGGAACTGGGCAAGTTCGAAGACTTCATGGACGATCTGCCGGACGATTTCGATCCGATGCAGTTCCTGGATGGCGCCGGGGGCGCGTGACGGCATGGCCGCGCGTGCGTCTTCCGATGATCCCCACATTCCCGTTTTGCTCCGCCCGTTGTTGCAGGCGGTCGCTCCGGTCTCGGGTGTCTGGCTGGACGGCACTTTTGGCGCCGGCGGCTATACCCGCGCCTTGTTTGAGGCCGGCGCCGAGCGCGTGATCGCCGTAGACCGTGATCCGCTGGCTTTCGAGATGGCGGCAGGCTGGGCAGGTGAATATGGTGACCGGCTGGTGATGCAGCAGGGCGTGTTCTCGCGCATGGACGAGTATGCACAGGACCTCGATGGCGTGGTGCTAGACCTCGGCGTGTCCTCGATGCAGCTCGATCTGGCAGAGCGCGGGTTTTCCTTCATGAAAGACGGCCCGCTCGACATGCGCATGAGCCAGGAGGGTGAAAGCGCCGCTGATCTGGTCAACACCGCCACCGAGGCTGACCTGGCCGACATCCTGTTTCACTATGGCGAAGAACGCGCCAGCCGCCGTATCGCCAAGGCGATCGTCAAAGCGCGCGCCGAAGCTCCGTTTGAGACGACGCTGCAACTGACCGGCGTGATCGAGCGTTGCCTGCCACGTCCCAAGCCCGGCCAGTCCCATCCCGCGACCCGCAGCTTTCAGGCGCTGCGCATTGCGGTGAACGCCGAATATGATGAGCTGTTTCAGGGGCTGATGGCGGCCGAGCGGGCGTTGAAGCCCGGCGGCACGCTGGCGGTCGTGACCTTCCATTCCATCGAGGACCGGATGGTCAAGCGCTTCCTGCAGGCCCGCGCCGGACGCACCGGGCGCGCCAATCGTTACGCGCCCGAGCAGGTGCAGGAGCACCCACAATTCGACCTCAAGACCCGCAAGGCTATTGGACCTGATCCGCAGGAGCTTGAGGAAAACCCGCGATCGCGGTCGGCAAAGCTGCGGGTGGCGGTGCGCACGGATGCGCCTGCCGGGGGGATCGATGCCAAAAGCATCGGTATGCCGCAATTGAAGGGGGCAAGATGAGAAGCGTGATTTACGTGCTCACCGCCTTGGCCGTGTTCGGCCTTGCGCTCTGGGCCTATCAGGAAAACTACAAAACCCAGCAAGTGCTGAAAGAGACACAGACGTTGCAGCGCGAGATCGGCGCAGCGCAGGTGCGGCTGAGCGTGCTGCGCGCCGAATGGGCCTATCTCAACCGCCCCGACCGGTTGCGCGAGCTGGCGGATCTGAACTTTGACCGGTTGGGCCTGCTGCCCCTGCGCCCCGACCAGTTCGGCAAGGTGGATGAGGTCGCCTATCCGCGCCCGCCAGAGCCTGAGATCACCATCAACAACGCCATTGATGTGCGTGCCATCCTTGAGGAGCAGTTCCCATGACCCGCACGCCCCTGCGACCGCTGGCCCGTGTGCTTGAGGCGCGTGCCAAGGGTCAGAACCCGGCGGCCATCGAACGCGAGAACATACGCAAACGGCATGAAGAGATGCGCGACCGCACCCGCGCCCGGGCCGAGGGCCGCCTGCTGGTGCTGGCCGCCTTCTTCTTCTGCGCCTTTGGTGTGGTTGGCGCGCGCATGGGCGTCATGGCCACCGCCGAGCCGCAGGAGCCGATTGCCAGCGTCCCGGGCGCATCGATTGCCACCCAGCGCGGCGACATCGTCGACCGGCAGGGGCGCATTCTGGCGACCAATTTCGAGACCCATTCGCTTTATGCCCAGCCGCCGCTGATGGTCGATCCGATGGCTGCGGCCGACGGGCTGGTACAGATCTTCCCCGATCTCGACCGCGACCGGCTGGTCAAGGATTTCACCGGCAAGCGCAAGTTCCTCTGGATCAAGAAGCGCATCTCACCGGAACAGAAACAGGCGGTGCATGATCTGGGCGATCCCGGTCTGCTGTTCGGTCCCCGCGAAATGCGCCTCTATCCCAATGGTCAACTGGCGGCGCATGTTTTGGGCGGCGCCGGGTTCGGCAAGGAAGGCGTCAGCGCCGCCGAGGTGATCGGGGTGGCCGGGGTCGAGAAGAAATTCGACACCTATCTGCGCGACCCGGCCAACGGCGCCAAGCCGCTGCAATTGTCGCTGGATCTGACCGTGCAGGCTGCGGTCGAGCGGGTGCTCTATGGCGGCATGAAGATCATGAACGCCAAGGGTGCCTCGGCCGTGCTGATGGATGTGCATACGGGCGAAGTGGTCTCGGCTGCCTCGCTACCCTCTTTCGATCCGAATGATCGCCCGCGCCCACCCACCTCTGGCTTTGATCCGTCCGACAGCCCGCTGTTCAATCGCTATGTGCAAGGGGTGTATGAACTGGGCTCGGTCTACAAGATCTTCACGGCGGCGCAGGCGGTTGATCTGGGGCTGGTGAACTCCAATACCATCATCGACACCTCCGGCCCGATGCGGATCGGGCGCTTCCCGATTGGCGAGTTTCAGGGCAAGAATTATGGTAAGCTGAGCGTCGCGGACGTCATCGTCAAAAGCTCCAACCGGGGCACCGGGCGATTGGCCATTCAGATAGGTGGCAAGCGGCAGCAGCAATTCCTCGACGGTTTGGGCATGTTCGATCCGACCCCGTTCGAGATTGTCGAAGCGGCGGGTGGCAAGCCGCTTTTGCCCAAGAAATGGGGTGAACTGAGTACCGTCACCATATCCTACGGCCATGGGCTTTCGACCAGCCCGATGCATCTGGCCGCCGGGTATGCCGCCATCGCCAATGGCGGCAACTATGTCAGCCCGACGATCCTGAAACGGACCGGGGCGCAATACGGTCCGCGCGTGATGTCGAACAACGCTGCGAAACAGGCCCGCGACATGCTGCGCAAGGTGGTGACCAGCGGCACGGCCAGCTTTGGCGAGGTGCCGGGGTATGAGGTGGGCGGCAAGACCGGCACCGCCGACAAGCCCAAGCCACGCGGCGGCTACTACGACAAGAAGGTGATCGCCACCTTCGCTTCGATATTCCCGATGAGCGACCCGAAATATGTGCTGGTGGTGACTCTGGATGAACCGTCTATCCTGGCCTATGGCGAAAAGCGCCGCACCGCGGGCTGGACCGCTGTTCCGATAGCGGCAGAGCTGATCGGGCGCGTGGCCCCATTGCTGGGGTTGCGGCCAAAGGTTGAGCAACCCGATCCGGCTGCTATAACGCTGACCGCAAACTGATCGGCAAGAAGGCAGGCGCGAATATGGGCGGACCGGCAAAAACACTCAGCCAACTGGCCCTGACCGCGCGCGGTGGAGCGAACCCGCAGATCACCGGGCTGGCCGTCGATAGCCGCGAAGTGCAGGACGGTTTTCTTTTTGCAGCGCTGCCGGGCAGCCGTGTGCATGGTGGCGAGTTCATCCAATACGCTCTGCGCATGGGAGCCGCTGCGATCCTGACGGATGCAAAAGGGGCCGAAATCGCGGCCACCGAGTTGGCCGCCTCGGATGCAGCTCTGATCGTCACCGAAGACCCGAGGCAGGCGCTGGCCTATAGCGCCGCCCTATGGTTCGGTGCGCAGCCCGAGGTGATGGTGGCGGTGACCGGCACCAATGGCAAAACCTCCGTCGCCACGTTCGTGCGCCAGATCTGGTCGGAACTGGGCCATAAGGCGGTGAACCTGGGCACCACCGGCGTCGAAGGTGCCTGGACCGCGCCGCTGGCCCATACCACGCCGGAACCGATCACCCTGCATCGCTGCCTGGCGCAGGCGGCAGAGGCGGGCGTGACCCATGCCGCGATGGAGGCCTCGTCTCATGGGCTGGAACAACGCCGCCTCGACGGTGTGCGGCTTGAGGCGGCGGGGTTCACCAATTTCTCGCAGGACCATCTGGATTATCACGATACGTTCGAGGCCTATTTCGCCGCCAAGGCGGGCCTCTTCCGCCGGGTGCTGTCGCCCGAGGGCACGGCGGTAATCAATATCGACGACCCAAAAGGGGCCGAGATGCGCGCCATCGCCGCCGCGCGCGGGCAACAGGTTATCACGGTTGGGCAGGGGGTCGGCGATCTGAACCTGCTCAACCAGCGCTTTGACGCAAGCGGTCAGGACCTGCGCTTTTCTTATGATGGCAAGGTGTACCAGACCCGCCTCAATCTGATTGGCGGGTTTCAGGCGCAGAATGTGCTGATGGCCTGTGGATTGGCCATCGCGGCGGGGGATGACCCCGAACGGGTGTTCGAGACGCTGCCGCATCTGACCACCGTGCGCGGACGGATGCAGTTGGCCGCAACCCGTGACAATGGCGCGACGGTGTTTGTCGACTATTCCCACACGCCTGACGCGGTGGCGACCGCGCTCAAAGCCTTGCGTCCGCATGTCATGGGCCGCCTTGTCGTGGTGGTCGGGGCAGGTGGTGATCGCGATACGGGCAAGCGGCCCCTGATGGGTCAGGCTGCGGCAGAAAACGCGGATGTGGTCTTTGTCACCGATGACAACCCGCGTAGCGAGGACCCGGCCCTGATCCGCGCCGCTGTGATGGGCGGCGCCCCTGACGCCAGCGAAGTGGGCGACCGGGCAGAGGCCATCCTGCGCGGTGTCGACAGCCTGCAACCGGGTGATGCGCTGCTGATCGCTGGAAAAGGACATGAAACCGGGCAGATTGTTGGCGATGACGTGTTGCCTTTTGATGATGTGGAACAAGCAAGCGTGGCCGTGGCTGCCTTGGACGGGAGAGGTGTATGACACTCTGGACAAGTCTTGAGGCCGCACAGGCCACTGGCGGGCGGGCGACGCAGGATTGGGAGGCGAGCGGCGTCTCCATCGACACCCGCACGATCGAACCCGGCGATCTGTTCGTTGCGCTCAAGGATGTGCGCGACGGCCATGACTTCGTGGCGCAGGCGCTGGAAAAAGGCGCGGCGGCGGCTCTGGTCAGCCATGTGCCGGACGGGGTGGCCGAAGACGCGCCGTTGCTGATCGTCGATGACGTGCAACATGGGCTGGAGGATCTGGGCCGCGCCGCCCGAGCCCGCACCGGTGCGAAAGTGGTTGCGGTGACCGGTAGCGTCGGCAAGACCTCGACCAAGGAAATGCTGGCCCAGATGCTGGGCGATCAGGGCGAGACCCATGCCAGCGTCGCCAGCTACAACAACCACTGGGGCGTACCCCTGACGCTGGCTCGGATGCCGCGCGACACAGAATATGCGGTGATCGAGATCGGCATGAACCATCCCGGCGAGATTGCGCCACTCGCCCGTCAGGCCCGCCCGCATGTGGCGCTGATCACCACTGTTGCGCCAGCCCATCTGGAGGCGTTTGAGTCCGTCGATGACATCGCTCGCGAGAAAGCGGCGATCTTCGATGGGTTGCCCCATAACGGCATCGCCATCATCAACGCCGATATCAAACAGGCCGATATCCTGCGTGGCAAGGCCGAACAGGTCGGCGCGCGGGCGCTGACCTTCGGCAGAAACGCCACGGATTTCAAACTGGTCGAGTTGGAAAGCGATGGCACCTCGACGCTGGCCAAGGCCAATATCTACGGCTCGGTTCTGGGCTACAAGATCCGCTCGCCGGGCACGCATTTTGCGATGAACGGGCTGGGCGCGATCCTGGCCAGCGCTGCCCTTGGGGCCGATCTGATCCAGGCGATCACCGCGCTAAAGGATTGGACGCCCTATCATGGCCGCGGCGCGCGCCGGAAGATGGAGCTGCCGACCGGCGGCACCATCCAGCTGCATGATGACAGCTATAACGCCAACCCCGCCTCGATGGCCTCGGCACTCGAAGTGCTGGGGGCAAGCGAAGGTCGCCGCCGGGTGGCCTTTCTGGGTGACATGAAGGAGTTGGGCCCCAAGGCCGAAGACTTCCACGCTGAACTCGCTGAGCTGGAGGCGATGGCCAATGTAGACAAGGTTCATTGCATCGGCCCGCTGATGAAAGCACTGCATGCGGCTCTGCCCGAGGACAAGCGCGGCATCTGGGCCGAGACCAGTGGCGATATGGTGCCATCCCTGCCTGATCTGATCGATCCGGGCGATATTGTGCTTGCCAAGGGCTCGCTCAGCATGGGATTGGCGCAGATCGTTGACGGCATCCGCCATATGGATGACGCCGACTGAACAAAAATACGAACGAGGGGCCGTTCTGAAATGCTGTATTGGTTGACCGCATTGTCGGATGGAGGGGACTTCTTCAATCTCTTCCGCTACATCACATTCCGTGCGGGCGGGGCCTTTCTGACGGCGTTGGTCTTCGGCTTCCTGTTCGGACGTCCGCTGATCAACGTCTTGCGCCGCAAGCAGGGCAAGGGCCAGCCCATTCGCGACGATGGCCCCGAGGGGCATTTCTCCAAGGCCGGAACGCCGACCATGGGCGGGTTGCTGATCGTGGGCGCGCTGCTCAGCTCGACGCTGCTTTGGGCGCGGCTCGACAATCCGTTTGTCTGGTTGGTGATCTTCGTGACGCTGGCCTATGCGCTGATTGGGTTTGCCGATGATTATGCCAAGGTCTCCAAGCAGAATACCAAGGGCGTGCCGGGGCGGTTGCGGCTGGCGCTGGGCATCATCATCGCGGTGATCGCGTCGGTCTGGGCGGCGGCCTATCACCCGGACTTGCTGCGCAACCAACTGGCGCTGCCGGTGTTCAAGGATACGCTGATCAATCTGGGCGTCTTCTATATCCCATTCTCGATCATCGTCATTGTCGGCGCGGCCAATGCGGTCAACCTGACCGACGGGTTGGATGGGCTGGCCATCATGCCGGTGATGATCGCGGGCACCACGCTGGGCATCATTGCCTATGCGGTGGGCCGCGTTGATTTCACCGAATATCTCGATGTCCATTACGTGCCGGGGACCGGGGAAATCCTTGTCTTCGCAGCCGCGCTGTTTGGAGCCGGGCTGGGCTTCCTGTGGTACAACGCCCCCCCTGCGGCGGTGTTCATGGGCGATACCGGCTCTTTGGCGCTGGGCGGCGCGCTGGGCGCGATTGCGGTGGCCACCAAGCACGAGCTGGTGCTGGCCGTGGTCGGTGGGCTCTTCGTGGTCGAGGCGATGAGTGTGATTATCCAGGTGCTCTATTACAAACGCACCGGCAAGCGTGTGTTCCTGATGGCGCCGATCCATCACCACTACGAGAAAAAGGGCTGGGCGGAATCCACCATCGTGATCCGGTTCTGGATCATCTCGCTGATCCTGGCGATGATCGGTCTGGCCACGCTCAAGGTCCGGTGATAGCGCGCCGGATCGTCCTGTCGGGCTGTTCCGGCGGCGGCAAATCCACGCTGTTGCGCGAAATGGCGCGCCGGGGCTATGCCACAATTCCCGAGCCGGGCCGTCGCATCATTGCCGAGGAACGGCAATCGGGCGGGCAGGCCCTGCCATGGCGCGATCCTGCCGCGTTTTGCCATCGCGCCATCGAGATGGCGATTGAGGATGCAGCTCGCGCGATAGGCGATCCGGTGATCTTCGACCGCTCGGCACTGGACGCGCTGATCTGGTTCGATCGGACCGGAACGGAACTGGCGCAGACCACCCGTGATCGCGTGCTGCGCATCGGCTACGACCGCCAAATCTACCTGACCCCGCCCTGGCCCGAGATATTCGAGACAGACGATGACCGTAAACACGGGATGGCCGATGCCCTTGCGGAATTCGAGGCGTTATGCGACCGCTTACCGCAATATGGGTTCGAGACGATACTGGTCCCCAAACAGCCTGTTCTGGCACGGGCGGGCTGGTTTGAGGGGCAATTGAGCAAGGGGGCGGCGACATGATCCCGGTCAAGGGTTACGCGGGCAAACAGGTGGCGGTTCTGGGGTTGGGCCGGTCGGGTCTGGTGGCTGCGCGTGCATTGCGAGCGGGTGGCGCAGAGCCCATCTGCTGGGATGACAACCCGGCCGCGCGCGAGACGGCCGAAGGCGAAGGGTTCACCTGCCGCGATCTGTTGAAACAGGGCGCTTTTGAAGAGGTCGCCGTGCTGATCGTTTCGCCGGGCATTCCGCATCTCTATCCCAAACCCAACCCGGTGGTCGCCGCCGCGCAAGAGGCGGGCGTACCGGTCGATAACGATATTGGCCTCTTTTTCCGCTCATTCGCTACGCGGGACTGGGATCGCTTCGATATCATGCCCCGCGTGGTCGCGGTGACCGGGTCAAACGGCAAGTCGACCACCGCCGCGCTGATTCATCACATCCTGACCGAGGGTGGGCGGAATTCGCAACTTGCGGGCAATATCGGACGCGGCGTGCTGGATATCGAGCCCGGCGGCGATGGCTCGGTGGTGGTGCTAGAACTCAGCAGCTACCAGACCGATCTGGCCCGCGCACTGACCCCGGATGTGGCCGTCTTCACCAATCTCAGCCCTGATCATCTGGACCGTCATGGCGGTATGGGCGGCTATTTCGCGGCCAAGCGACGTCTGTTTGCTGAGGGCGGTCCCGACCGGGCGGTGATCGGCATCGATGAGCCCGAAGGGGCTTATCTGGCGGGGCAACTTGCCGAGGGGCCAAGTGACGACCGGGTGATCCGGATTTCGGTAGCGCGCAAGCTTTCGGGGCCGGGATGGCAGGTCTTTGCCAAGAAGGGTTTTCTGTCGGAATACCGCAAGGGGCGGCAGGCGGGATCGATTGATCTGCGCCAGATTCGCGGGTTGCCGGGGGTGCATAACCACCAGAACGCCTGCGCCGCCTATGCTGCCTGCCGTGCTTTGGGGCTTGCTCCACGCGATATCGAGAAGGCGATGCACTCCTTTCCGGGCCTGCCCCATCGCAGTCAGATCATCGCCGAGGCGGGCGGGATCACCTATGTCAACGACTCCAAGGCCACCAATGTCGACAGCGCCGCCAAGGCGCTATTGGCCTTCGGGAATGTCCGCTGGATTTGCGGCGGGCTTGAGAAAGAGGGCGGGCTGGATGCGCTGGGCGATGCGCTGGGATCAGTCACCAAGGCCTATGTGATCGGGCGCGAGGCCGCCGAGTTCGCCATGCAACTTGATGTGGAGAGCGAGGTCTGCACCACGATGGCCACGGCCGTTGAACGGGCCATGGCCGAGGCGCAGGACGGCGACACCGTGCTGCTGGCGCCCGCGGCGGCGAGTTTCGATCAGTATGACAATTTCGAGCAGCGCGGCGAGGATTTCACGGCGCAGGTTCTGGCCCGGCTGTAAGAGGGGCGCTGCCCCGCCGCCGGTTTCGGGTGCTTCCCCCTGGATATTTCTAGCCAGATGAGGAGACGGATCCTTTTTAGACGCGGCGGGCGGCGATCGCGGTTCCAGCGGCGTGGCCCGAGGACCAGGCCCATTGGAAGTTATAGCCGCCCAGCCAACCGGTCACATCCACCGCTTCGCCGATGGCATAGAGGCCGGGAACGCTCTTGGCCTGCAGGGTCTTCGAGGACAGCCCATCGGCATCGATCCCGCCCAGCGTGACCTCGGCGGTGCGGTAGCCTTCGGTGCCCGACGGGGTCAACTGCCAGTTCTGCAAAGCGGCGCAGAGGGTTTCGAGCCGCGCATCGGATTGGTCCGCGAGATTACCGTCAAGCGAGAGCTCCGGCTTCAGCGCCTCGACCAGCCGGCCGGGCAGGTGGCGGGCAAGCTCGGTGGTCAACGCCTTGCGCCCGCCTTGCTGACGTTGGGCGCGCAGCAAGTCGTAAAGCGCGAGATCGGGGATCAGGTTCACCGACACCGCCTCGCCCTCGCGCCAGTAGGAGGAGAGCTGCAGCACCGCCGGGCCGCTCAGGCCGCGATGGGTAAAGAGCAGCGCTTCGTCAAAGCGGGCCCGCGCGTTGCTGAGTCGCGTCGGCAGCGAAACGCCCGCAAGCGACTTGAAGCGGCCATCGGGGAAGGTGAAGGGCACCAGCGCGGGGCGGGTTTCGGTCAGGGCCAGTCCAAATTGGTGGGCGATGTCATAGGCCAGCCCGGTGGCCCCCATCTTAGGGATCGACTTGCCACCGCTGGCCAGCACCAGATTGCGGCAGGTGAGCGTTCGGGAGGTGCCCTCGCGCTCAACCTGCAGGCGGAAGCCGTCGGCGGTTTTTGCGACGTCGCGGACCGAGCTGGACAGCCACAGCTCTGCCCCGGCCTGTTGCAGCTCTTGCACCAGCAGGGAGACGATCTGTTTTGAGGACCCGTCGCAGAACAGCTGCCCCAGCGTTTTTTCATGCCAGGCGATGCCGTGGCGGTTCACCAGATCGATGAAATCCCATTGTGTATAGCGCGCCAGTGCCGATTTGCAGAAATGCGAATTGCCGGAGATAAAATTCTCGGGCCCGGCATGTAGGTTGGTGAAATTACACCGCCCGCCACCCGATATCCGGATCTTTTCGCCCGGCGCGCGGGCGTGATCCAGCACCAGCGTGCTGCCTCCGCTGTGGGCGGCGCACATCATGCCGGCCGCGCCTGCACCAAGAATGATCGTCTGATACTTCATGCCCCGCCCTTGGCCCGGAATCTGACCTTTGGCAAGAGGAAGAGACTGGCCTGAGAAGCGAAATTCCTGTAGCCTTTTGCTCAGACCCCGAAAACGGGGCGCATGTGAGGCAGAAAACGGCGGTATCTCATGACTGAGATGGTCTATGGCGCGGCCCCGGACAGGGGCGGCGAACCGATTCTACCCAAGTGGTGGCGGACGCTGGACAAATGGTCGATGTCCTGCGTGCTGATCCTGTTTGTGATCGGCCTGTTGTTGGGGCTGGCTGCCTCGCCGCCGCTGGCCTCGCGCAACGGCTTCGATCCGTTTCACTATGTCGAGCGGCAGGCGTTTTTCGGCGGCATGGCGATTGTGGCCATGCTGCTGACCTCGATGATGTCACCCACGCTGGTACGCCGTCTGGCAGTGCTGGGCTTTGTGGTCTCGTTTGTGGCGCTGGCGCTGCTGCCGTTTCTGGGTACTGACTTTGGAAAAGGCGCGGTGCGCTGGTACTCGCTTGGCTTTGCCTCGCTGCAGCCTTCGGAGTTCCTGAAACCCGGCTTTGTGGTGGTCGCCGCCTGGATGTTCGCCGCCAGTCAGGAGATCAACGGCCCTCCGGGGCGGCTTTGGTCCTTTGCGCTGTGCATGGCGATTGTTGGCATGCTGGTGATGCAGCCCGATTTCGGGCAGGCCTGTCTGGTGCTCTTTGGCTGGGGCGTGATGTATTTCGTGGCCGGTGCACCGATGCTGCTTCTGGTGTGCATGGCAGCTGTTGTCGTGCTGGGCGGTATGTTCGCCTATTCCAGTTCCGAGCATTTCGCTCGCCGCATCGACGGCTTTCTCAGTCCCGAGGTCGATCCGACCACGCAGTTGGGCTATGCCACCAACGCGATCATGGAGGGTGGCCTCTTTGGCGTTGGTGTCGGTGAAGGGCAGGTAAAATGGTCTCTGCCCGATGCCCATACCGATTTCATCATCGCCGTGGCGGCCGAGGAATACGGCTTGATCCTGGTGATGATGATCATCGCGCTTTATGCCATGATCGTGGTGCGTTCGCTGCTGCGGCTGATGCGCGAACGCGATCCCTTCATCCGGTTGGCGGGTACCGGTCTGACCTGCATGTTCGGCGTGCAGGCGATGATCAATATGGGCGTGGCGGTGCGGCTCTTGCCCGCTAAGGGCATGACGCTGCCTTTCGTGAGCTATGGCGGCTCGTCGCTGATCGCGGGTGGCATTGCCGTGGGCATGTTGCTGGCCTTTACCCGTACTCGCCCGCAGGGCGGGCTGGGTGAGATTTTGCGCGGGCGGGGATGATGCGGCAAAACTATCTGCTGATCGCGGCGGGCGGCACCGGGGGGCACATGTTCCCGGCGCAGGCGCTGGCCGAGACGATGCTGGCCCGTGGCTGGCGCGTGCGGCTGTCCACCGACGCACGCGGCGCGCGCTATACCGGTGGGTTCCCCCATTCGACCGAGATTGTCGAGGCCTCCTCGGCCACTTTCGCGCGCGGCGGGGTGCTGGCCAAGGCGCTCGTCGCACCGAAAATCGCGGCGGGCGTGGCAGGAATGGCGCTGAACATGCTGCGCGACAAGCCCGATGTGGTCGTCGGTTTTGGCGGCTACCCGTCGATCCCGGCGCTGGGTGCCGCGACGTTACTCAATCTGCCGCGCATGATCCACGAACAGAATGGCGTGCTGGGCCGGGTCAATCAGGTCTTTGCCAAACGGGTCGGGCATGTCGCCTGCGGCGTCTGGCCCACTGACCTGCCCGAGGGCGCCCGCGGCATCCATGTGGGCAACCCGGTGCGCGGCGCTGTGCTGGACCGTGCAGCGGCGGCCTATATCATGCCCGGAGAGTACCCGATGTCGATCCTGGTGATGGGTGGCAGTCAAGGTGCGCGCATCCTCAGCGACGTGGTGCCGGGCGCAATTGCTGCGCTGCCAGAAGGGCTTCGCCGCTTTGTGCGGGTGGCGCATCAGGCGCGTGACGAGGATGGCGCGCGGGTCACGGCCTTTTACGCGGAACACGGCATCAAGGCCGAGGTAAAGCCGTTCTTTCAGGACGTCCCGCGCCGCATGTCCGAGGCGCAGCTGGTCATCAGCCGGGCCGGGGCGTCGAGTGTGGCGGATATCTCGGTGATCGGGCGTCCCTCGATCCTGATCCCCTATGCCGCTGCGGCAGGCGATCACCAGACCGCCAATGCGCGCGGTCTTGTGCAGGCAAATGCCGCCATCATGATCCCCGAATCGGCCCTTGACGTTTCATCACTGGCAGAGCAAATCACCTCGGTTCTCACGAATCCCCGCGCCGCCCAGCAAATGGCCAACGCCGCCCTTACGGTCGGCGCACCGGATGCGACCGGACGACTGGCCGGATTGGTCGAGGACCTCGCACGAAAGGAGACGCCATGACCCCCGCAACAAAGCTCCCACAGGATGTGGGCTCGATCCACTTTGTCGGGATCGGCGGTATCGGCATGTCGGGCATCGCCGAAGTGCTGCTGAACCTCGGCTATCAGGTGCAGGGTTCGGACCTGAAAGCGTCCAAGATCACTGACCGGCTGGCCGAATTGGGGGCGACGATCTTCATCGGGCAACGAGCCGAGAACCTGGAGGGCGCCCGCGTTGTCGTCGTCTCAACCGCGATCAAACCGGGTAACCCGGAACTGGATGGCGCGCGCTCCATGGGCCTGCCAGTGGTGCGCCGGGCCGATATGCTGGCCGAGTTGATGCGGCTGAAATCCAACGTCGCCATCGCGGGCACCCATGGCAAGACCACCACGACGACCATGATGGCGGAACTGATGGTGGCTGGGGATTTCGACCCGACCGTCATCAATGGCGGGATCATCCACGCCTATGGCTCGAACGCGCGGATGGGGCAGGGCGAATGGATGGTGGTTGAGGCCGATGAGTCCGACGGCTCGTTCAACCGTCTGCCCGCAACCATTGCCATCGTCACTAATATCGACCCCGAGCATATGGAGCATTGGGGTGATTTCGATAAGCTGCGCGACGGGTTCTATGAGTTTGTCTCGAACCTGCCTTTCTATGGTCTGGCCGTCTGCTGTACCGACCACGCCGAGGTGCAGGCGCTTGTGGGCCGTATCCATGACCGCCGCGTGCGCACCTATGGGTTCAACGCGCAGGCCGATGTGCGGGCGATTAATCTGACTTACGAGAAAGGCGTGGCGCATTTCGATGTGGTCCTTCAGGAAGAAGACATCACCATCGAGGGCTGCACGCTGCCCATGCCGGGGGATCACAACGTCTCAAACGCGCTGGCCGCGATCACAGTGGCCCGCCATCTGGGCATGAAAACCGCCGAGATCCGCGATGCGCTGGCCAATTTCGGCGGGGTCAACCGTCGCTTTACCCGTGTGGGCGAGGTGAACGGCGTGACGATCATCGACGATTACGGCCACCACCCGGTCGAGATCGCCGCCGTGCTGAAAGCCGCGCGCCAAGCCTGCGAGGGCCGGGTGATCGCCGTGCATCAGCCGCACCGCTACTCGCGCCTGTCCAATCTGTTCGACGATTTCTGCACATGCTTCAACGAGGCTGACGTGGTCGCCATTGCCGAGGTCTTCGCAGCCGGTGAAGACCCGATCGATGGCGCGGGCCGCGACGATCTGGTCGCGGGTCTGATCCGTCACGGTCACCGCCATGCCCGCGCGATCCTGAATGAGGATGATCTGGAACGGCTGGTGCGTGAACAGGCCCGGCCCGGCGACATGGTGGTCTGTCTTGGGGCGGGCACCATCTCGACCTGGGCAAACGGGCTGCCTGAGCGGCTTCACAAGATTGCGTGCTGACAAGAAAACTATGGAAAACCTGACTTGTTTGTTCAATTATAAGGCGAGCAGACAGTCAGAATCAAAAAAGACTTCCGGAACGGGGCGGCTTGGATGGGCCTTTCGATACTTCTAGCGGTGGCATGGGTTTGCGCGGCGACACTCGTTGCGCTGCTGCCGATGCGACTGCAATATAAGCCGGGCGGGGCGCTGATGCTGGCTGCTCCCGCATTGATTGTATTCATCGGCTACCAGCACGGGGCGCTTGTGGGGCTTGTGGCGCTCGCGGCGTTTGTGTCGATGTTCCGCAAGCCGCTGGCCTATTTCTGGCGCAAATGGCGCGGGTGTGGGACCGGAGGGGCCGCGCAATGACCCTGTCTCTGACCCTTGTCTGTGTCTGGGCAATCTCGGCCAATCTGATGGCGATGATCCCCAGCCGCGACAACCACTGGTCCCGCGCCTATCTGCTGATCGCGCTGGGTATCCCGCTGCTGGGTTATGTCACCTATCAGAACGGCCCCTGGGTCGGTTTGATCGTGCTGATTGCGGGGATGTCGGTTCTGCGCTGGCCTGTGATATACCTGACCCGTTGGATTCGCAGGCAGCAGTAAACCCATGAAAGACTTGCCGGAGGTGCGGGGTCGTCTGACCCCCGATCGCCCATTGAACGACCTAACCTGGCTGCGCGTGGGCGGCCCGGCAGATGCGCTGTTTCAACCTGCCGATATTGAGGATTTGCAGAGCTTCCTGCGGGATTTGCCCCCTGAGATCGACGTGTTTCCGATGGGCGTCGGGTCGAACCTAATTGTTCGGGACGGCGGGTTGCGTGCTGCGGTGATCCGGCTTGGCCGGGGTTTCAACGGGATCAAGGTTGAGGACCGTCGCGTCACCGCGGGGGCGGCGGCGCTGGATGCGCATGTGGCGCGCAAGGCGGCGGATGCGGGCATCGACCTGACCTTTCTGCGCACCATTCCCGGCGCGATCGGCGGGGCTTTGCGCATGAATGCGGGCTGTTATGGCAGCTATACGGCAGATGTCTTTGTCTCGGCCCGTGCGGTCACACGGCAGGGCGAAGTGATCACTCTCAGCGCCGATGACCTCAATTTCCGCTACCGTCAGACCGACCTGCCCGCGGGCGCAGTGCTGATTGACGCGGTGTTCGAAGGTCCCGAAGGTGATCCGGCAGAGCTTCATGCCCGCATGGAAGCGCAGCTGAAAAAGCGTGATGAGACGCAGCCTACCAAGGATCGCAGCGCTGGTTCGACCTTTCGCAACCCGGCCGGGTTTTCCTCCACGGGCCGCGCGGATGATGTCCATGACCTCAAGGCGTGGAAGGTGATCGATCAGGCGGGCCTGCGCGGCGCGCGCCGGGGCGGGGCGCAGATGAGCGAGAAACACTCGAATTTCATGATCAATACCGGCACTGCCACCGCCGCCGATCTCGAAGGATTGGGCGAAGAGGTGAGAAAAAAGGTTTACGATTCCAGCGGGATCACGCTAGAATGGGAAATCATGCGGGTCGGTGAGCCGCTGACAGAATAAACCCCGGACCGAACCCCTTTCAGGCATTTTTCAGGGGCGGGAAATCGGGACAAAAACAAAGCGGATCGCCAAAATAAGATCCGGGCATATTGAGGCGCATTGTGGGTCAGTCGAGCAGGACAACCCCCAAAGTGGCGGTATTGATGGGTGGCCCCTCGGCGGAACGCGAGGTGTCGCTCAGCAGCGGGCGTGAATGCGCAGCCGCACTACGGGGCGAAGGATTTGAGGTGGTCGAGCTGGACGCTGGCCCGGACCTCTGCGACCGTCTGGCCGAAATCAAACCCGATGTCGCCTTCAACGCGCTGCACGGCCGCTGGGGCGAGGATGGCTGCGTGCAGGGCCTGCTGGAATGGCTGCGCATTCCCTATACCCATTCGGGCGTGCTGGCCTCGGCTCTGGCGATGGACAAGCAGCGCTCGAAAGAGGTCTATGAGGCGGTCGGCCTGCCCATCGTGGAAAGCGTGATCTCGCATAAGGATGCGGTCATGGCGGCGCATCTGCTGGAGCCGCCTTATGTGGTCAAACCCAACAATGAAGGCTCCTCGGTCGGTATCTATATCGTGCAGGAAGGTGCAAATCGCCCGCCGGTGCTGGAAGAGACCATGTCGACCTATGTCATGGTCGAGGAATATGTCGCGGGCCGCGAACTGACGACCACGGTGATCGGTGACCGGGCGCTGACCGTGACCGATATCATCACCGAAGGCTGGTACGATTACGAGGCGAAATACGCCGTTGGCGGCTCGCGCCACGAGCTGCCCGCAGATATCCCGAAAGACGTGTTTGAGCGTTGTATGGACTATGCCCTGCGCGCCCATGACGCGCTGGGCTGCCGGGGCGTCACGCGCACCGATTTCCGCTGGGACGAGGCGCGCGGGGCAGATGGGCTGATCCTGCTGGAGACCAATACCCAGCCCGGCATGACCCCAACCTCTCTTGTGCCGGAACAGGCGGCGCTGTTTGGCATGACATTCGGTCAACTCTGCGCCTGGATGGTGGAGGATGCCTCATGCGATCGCTGACACGGATCTTCCTGCCGGTGCGCTACCGCGAGAAACCGCTGGTGCGCAAGGATGCGCGGTTCTCGTCCGCCGAAACCTCGGGCTATGTCGCCAAACCCGCCGTCAAGCTGGATGGGCATGGCCGGATGGGGCGCGAGGCACCGCGACGCGCCGACCCGGCCCCCTCGCGCCTGAACTACCGCATGCAGCGCTGGATGCTGACGCCCGGCATTCGCCTTGGGTTGCGCATCGGCGTGCCGCTCTGCCTTGCCTTTGCGGCGGGGGCGGCCTTCTGGGCGGATGAAGCGCGGCGCGATGCGGCAACCGGTTTCGTCGCCGAGATCCGCGCATCGATCCAGGAACGCCCGGAATTCATGGTCAAACTGATGGTCATCGACGGGGCGGGCACCAATCTGGCGCAAGATATTCGCGAGGTGGTGCCGCTGGATTTCCCGGTCTCCTCCTTTGATCTTGACGTGGCGCAGATTCGCGATGTGATCACCGGGCTGGATCCGGTCAAATCCGCCTCGGTCCGGGTGCGTCCGGGCGGTATTCTGCAGGTCGACGTGGAAGAGCGGCAGCCCGTCGTGGTCTGGCGCACCCGTCAGGGCATCGAGATGCTGGATGAAACCGGCGCCCATATCGACATTCTGGAAAGCCGCAAGCTGCGCACCGACCTGCCGCTGATCGCGGGCAGGGGGGCGAACGCGCATGTGGATGAGGCGCTGGCGCTTTTTGCCGCCGCCGAGCCACTGGGCGAGCGCATGCGCGGTCTGGTCCGCGTCGGCGAGCGGCGGTGGGATCTGGTTCTGGATCGCGGCCAGCGCATCATGCTGCCCACAACCCGCCCCGTGCAGGCGCTGCGGCGGGTGCTGGCGGTGAATGAGGTACAGGACATGCTGGAGCGGGATGTGGCCTCGGTCGATATGCGCATCGGCGAGCGTCCGACACTGAGAATGACACAGAACGCCACCGAGGAATGGTGGCGCATAAGAAACCCAGGCGGGGACGGGCAAGACTAAGATGATGACGGACCTTTATCAGTCGCAACGGGCCATGCGTCAGATGCGCCAGCAGGCGATGCAACGCGGCGTGGTGGCCATTCTGGATGTTGGCAGTTCCAAGATCGCCTGTCTGGTGCTGCGTTTCGACGGCACTGGCAAGCTGGCCGATGATGGCTCGATCGGGTCGATGGCCGGACAGACCGGGTTCCGGGTGATCGGGGCTGCGACCACCCGCTCGCGCGGGGTGCAATTCGGCGAGATCACCGCCATGCAGGAGACAGAGCGTGCCATTCGCACCGCGCTCCAGGCGGCCCAGAAGATGGCCGAAATCCGCGTCGATCATGTGATCGCCTGTTTCTCAGGGGCCAACCCGCGTTCGTACGGGCTGGATGCCGAGGTCGAACTGGATACGCAGGAGGTCACCGAATCCGAGATCGGTCGCGTCCTGAACGCCTGCGAAGTGCCGGAATATGGCGCGGACCGTGAAGTGCTGCACGCCCAGCCGGTAAATTTCGCACTTGATCACCGCTCTGGCCTGATTGATCCGCGCGGGCAGTTGGGACAATCGCTGTCGGTCGACATGCATATGCTGACCGTCGATGGCACCGCCATCCAGAACCTCGTGCGCTGCATCAAGCGCTGTGATCTGGAATTGGCGGGGATTGCGAATTCGGCCTATGTGTCGGGCATTTCCTCGCTGGTTGAGGACGAGCAGGAGCTTGGCGCCGCCTGCATCGATATGGGTGGTGGCACGACCTCAGTGTCGATCTTCATGAAGAAACACATGATCTATGCCGATTGCGTGCGCATGGGCGGGGATCATGTAACCGGCGATATCTCGATGGCGCTGGGGGTTCCGGCGGCCAATGCGGAACGGATCAAGACCTTTTCCGGCGGGGTGCATGCCACCGGGGCCGATGACCGTGACATGATTGATATCGGGGGCGAGACTGGCGATTGGGAGCATGACCGGCGCAGCGTCAGCCGGGCCGAACTGATCGGCATCATGCGGCCTCGGGTCGAGGAAATCCTGGAAGAGGTGCGCGCCCGGCTCGACGCGGCGGGCTTTGACCATCTGCCGAGCCAGCAGATCGTGCTGACCGGTGGGGCCAGTCAGGTGATGGGCCTTGATGGGCTGGCAAGTCGTATCCTGGGCCAGCGGGTCCGGCTGGGTCGCCCGCTGCGGGTTCATGGCCTGCCGCAATCGGCCACCGGGTCTGGCTTTTCCAGCGCGGTGGGGCTCAGCCTGTTTGCGGCGCATCCGCAGGATGAATGGTGGGACTTCGAGATCCCGGTCGACCGCTATCCGGCGCGGTCCTTCAAGCGCGCGGTCAAGTGGTTCCGCGACAACTGGTAGAATGATGCGCCGGGCGACAGCCACGCTGGCGGGTGTGCTGGTGGCGGGGGCGGCTGCGGCCCAGACCCTGATAACGCCCGAGGCGTTTCTGGAAGTGGCGACGGGCAAGACGCTCAGCTTCTATGAAATCGAATCCGGCGAGCTGGTCGGGGTCGAGCAATTTCTCAACCCGTCGTTGTCGGTCTGGAGGGAGCCGGGCCAGCCCTGCGTCTACGGCAAGATCACCACGCCCGAGGGGCGAATCTGCTTTGCTTACGACAACCGGCAGGGGCCGCCGGTCTGCTGGTGGCCGTTCATGCGCGGTGACCAACTGATGGTGCGACTCGACGTTTTGCTGAACGCGGAAATCCAGGAGGTCCGCGCGATCACCGACGAGGGGATCGACTGTCCGAACGCACCGACAAGCTAAAGAAACTGGTTGCGGCCAACCGAGTTGTCCCGCAAAATATCCACAAGGTCCGGCAGAGACCCGGCGGCAGGCAGAGCAGTCGCCTCAAAAACCGAACAATCTCCGCGCATCCGGCGCGACCGTGGCTCATGCTGCGGCTGGACGCCCCTGCTCTTGTGGTAGGTGAGCTCGAAGCCGCAAGATTTTCCCTGTCATCCAAAATGAAGCGGGTCCCAGCGAAAATTCGCCCATATTTTGCGGTGTTTTTGCGTTTTTTTGGTGACGATCCGTCTGCATCACGGTAGGATCGGATGTGGATAGGTAAAATAACGCCCGCGAATGCGGGCATTTAGTACAGGCGGACAGAGTATGACACTGAACCTTTCGATGCCCGGTCAGGACGATTTGAAGCCCCGGATCACTGTATTCGGGGTCGGCGGGGCAGGCGGCAATGCCGTCAACAACATGATTGAAAAGCAATTGGAAGGCGTCGAGTTTGTCGTCGCCAACACCGACGCGCAAGCGCTGCAGCAAAGCCGCTCGGAAGCGCGGGTGCAATTGGGCGTGAAAGTGACCGAAGGTCTGGGTGCCGGCGCGCGCCCGACGGTTGGCGCTGCGGCTGCCGAAGAAAGCATCGAACAGATCGTCGATCACCTGGCCGGCGCGCATATGTGCTTCATCACCGCTGGTATGGGCGGGGGCACGGGCACCGGGGCCGCTCCGATCATCGCGCAGGCAGCGCGGGAACTGGGTGTTCTGACTGTTGGCGTGGTAACCAAGCCCTTCCAGTTCGAAGGCGCCAAGCGGATGCGTCAGGCCGAGGACGGTGTTGAGAGCCTGCAAAAGATGGTCGACACGCTGATCATCATCCCCAACCAGAACCTCTTCCGTCTGGCCAATGAAAAGACCACCTTTACCGAGGCGTTCTCGATGGCCGATGACGTTCTCTATCAGGGTGTGAAGGGCGTGACCGACCTGATGGTCCGTCCGGGCCTGATCAACCTCGACTTCGCCGACGTTCGCGCCGTGATGGACGAGATGGGCAAGGCGATGATGGGCACCGGCGAGGCCGATGGCGAAGATCGCGCAATCCAGGCCGCCGAGAAGGCCATCGCCAACCCGCTGCTGGACGAAATCAGCCTGCGCGGGGCCAAGGGCGTGCTGATCAACATCACCGGTGCGCATGACCTGACCCTGTTCGAGCTGGACGAGGCCGCCAATCGTATCCGCGAGGAAGTGGACCCGGACGCCAACATCATCGTTGGTTCGACGCTGGATACGGCGATGGAAGGCACGATGCGCGTTTCGGTCGTGGCCACCGGCATCGACGCCACCGAAGGTGCCGCTGAAACGCCTGTTGCCCGCCGTCCGATGTCAGCGCCGCTCAAGCAGAAGGTCGACGCCGAAGAGGCCCAGGCCGAACCGGCGCCGCAGCCTGTCGCTGCTCAGACATCGCAACCAGCGCCGGAACCGGCCCGCGTGGCAGAAGCCCCGGCAGAAGAGCCCGGCCTGTTTGACGGTGTTCCCGCACAGCCCGCCGCGGCTCGTGCTGCGGTCGACGAGGTCGAAAGCAGCCAGCAGGTGCAGGATGATGATGGTCTGCCTCAGCCGGTCTATCAGCCCCGGGTTCCGGCCTTTGAGCCGCGCACCGAGGCACATGATGCGCCGGTTGACAGCTTTGTCGCCCCCAAAGCACCAGAGCCGGGCACCCCGTCGCCCGAAGCCCTGCAGCGCTTGCAGGCGGCGGCCCAGCACGTGCCCTCGCAGCCCAGACAACCTGCGAGCCAGCCCGAGCGCCTCGCTGCCGCAGTGCAGCAAGCGCAGGCCGACAAACCGCGTTTCGGCTTCAATCGACTGATCGACCGTATGACCGGCCACGCAGCGGACACGCCGGACGAGCGTGCCGCGCCGCCGGTGCGCCAGCAGCCGGTTCTGCGCCAGACTGACGCTGCGGCACATGCGCCGGTCGATCCGGACCCCGAACAGGAGCGGATCGAAATTCCCGCCTTCCTGCGCCGTCAGGCCAACTGATAGCGGTCACAAAGTTGATGAATCTGGCCACCTTCGGGTGGCCTTTTTCTTTTTGAAAACAAGAGTTTGACGGCCCGCAGGCGGTCTTCTGCCGCTCTGTTACAAACATGTTTCATTTGGTTGCAAAGATTGAGTTGAGCCTTAAGGGCCCCTCCATTAGTTGATCTGGCAACACAGCTCACTGAGGCTGGAAACCGTCCCAAGAGGTCTCTCTTGCAACATACGCTGAAAACTCCGGTCACCTTCAAAGGTGTTGGTCTGCACGGCGGCGCGCGTGTGATGATGACCCTGCGTCCGGCGGCTGCCGGTCACGGCATCTGGTTCAAGCGGACGGATATCGAATTGGGCGACGCGATGATCCCGGCCATTTATGACCGGGTCGAGCGGACGCCGCTCTGCACCAAGCTGGTCAATGACAGCGGTGTGTCGGTTTCAACGGTGGAACATATTATGGCGGCATTGGCGGGCTGTGGGGTCCACAATGCGCTGATCGAGGTTGACGGGCCCGAAGTTCCGATCATGGACGGCTCGTCGGTCGCATTCGTGCGCGGCATCATGGCAAAAGGGGTACGCCAGCAAGCCGCGCCGGTTTTGGCTTACGAGGTTATGAAACCTGTCACTGTAGAAAAAGACGGAGCCAAGGCCACATTGCTGCCCGCTGACCGGCTGGAGATCGACTTCAGCATCGACTTCGACGACGCCGCCATCGGGCAGCAAACCAAAACGCTCGACATGTGCAACGGTACCTTCGCCCGCGAGCTGTGCGACAGCCGGACGTTTTGCCGCAAGGCAGATGTGGACATGATGCGCGAGAACGGCTTGGCGCTTGGCGGCACGCTCGACAATGCGGTTGTCGTGGATGGTGACATCGTGATGACCCCCGGCGGCCTGCGCCACGAGGATGAGGCCGTGCGGCACAAGATGCTGGACGCGCTTGGCGATCTCTACATGGCTGGTGGCCCGATTCTGGGCCGCTATGTCGGCGATAAGGCGGGGCATTCCATGACCAACACGCTGCTGCGGGCGCTGTTCGAAACACCCGGCGCAGTGCGCCCGGTTCTGTGTGACGCGGAAACGACCGCCCGCCTGCCCGGTCAGGGTCTGGTCTGGACCGAGATTCCACTGGTGGCCTGACACTTTTGCCGGGCCATCAAACTTGTGACCTCCTGCGCGCTTTAAGGCGTTTTGCACCCGAAGCTTATGTGCTAGACCAAGCCCCATACGGGCTGTGCGCCCCAATGCAGGACGACAAGGAATAGTGGGAATGATTGGCAGCAGGGCAGGGGCCAAATTGATTGGCGCACTTCTTGTGGCAGTTTGTTTGACGGCCTGTGGCAATCGCAGTGGGGCGGATCGCACTCAGAATCTGGACGGATTCACGCCCGAGCAGATTTTTGAACGCGGTGAATTCGAACTTTCGCAGGAACGTGCGGAAGACGCTGCATATTACTTCTCCGAGATAGAGCGGCTCTACCCCTATTCCGACTGGGCCAAGCGAGCGCTGATCATGCAGGCCTTTGCCTTCCATTCGGGCCGCGACTATGTCGAAAGCCGCGCCGCCGCGCAGCGCTATATCGACTTCTATCCGACAGATGAGGATGCCGCTTATGCGCAGTATCTCCTGGCGCTCAGCTATTATGACCAGATCGACGAGGTCGGCCGCGACCAGGGCCTGACCTTTCAGGCGTTGCAGGCGCTGCGCACGGTGATCGAGGTTTATCCTGACAGCCAATATGCCACATCGGCGATCCTGAAATTCGATCTGGCCTTTGACCATCTTGCCGGCAAGGAGATGGAAATTGGCCGCTATTACCTGCGCAAGCAGCACTATGCCGCTGCGATCAACCGCTTCCGTGTCGTTGTCGAGGATTTCCAGACCACAACCCACACAGCCGAGGCGCTCTATCGTCTGGTCGAAGCCTATCTGTCACTGGGTCTGGTGAATGAGGCGCAAACCGCAGGCGCGATCCTTGGCTATAACTACCAGTCGACCGATTGGTATCAGGATGCCTATAAATTACTGACCTCGCGCGGGTTGGAGGCCAGGTCTCGCGGCAATAACTGGCTCAGCCAGATTTATCGCCAGTCGATCAAGGGGCAGTGGCTCTGATCATGGCTGCGTGACGGACGGATCGATGCTGCGCGCGCTTGATATCCGCGACATGCTGATCATTGACCGGCTGGACTTGCAGTTCCAGCCGGGTCTCAATGTGCTGACCGGTGAAACCGGGGCGGGCAAGTCGATCCTGCTCGACAGTCTGGGGTTCGTTCTGGGCTGGCGGGGCCGTGCCGAACTGGTCCGCCAGGGCGCCACACAGGGCGAGGTTGTAGCCGAGTTCGAACTGCCCGAGGGGCACGCCGCCCATGCGGTTCTGGCCGAGGCCGGACTGCCGGGCGGGTCCGAACTGATCCTGCGCCGCATCAACACCGCCGAGGGGCGCAAGACCGCCTGGGTCAATGACCGTCGCTGTTCGGGCGAGGTGCTCAGGGCGCTGTCGGATACGTTGATCGAACTGCATGGCCAGCATGATGACCGTGGCTTGCTGAACCCGCGCGGCCACCGGGCCATGCTTGATGCCTTTGCCGGGCTCGACGCGGCGCTCACAACCTGCCGTGCGGCCTGGCGCACCTTGTCCGAGGCCCAGCACGCGCTGGCCGAGACCCGCGCCGCGCTGGACACGATGCGGACCGAGGAAGAATTCCTGCGCCACGCCGTTGCGGAGCTGGATGATCTTGATCCGCAGCCGGGCGAGGATGCCGATCTGGATGCCCGCCGCCGCATGATGCAGGGGGCCGAGAAGATTCGCGATGATGTGGCCCGTGCGCAGGCGCTGATCGGCACAGACGGGGCCGAAACCGCGCTTGGCGATGCGCTGCGCTGGCTGGAAAGCGTCTCCGACAAGGCCGATGGTCAGCTGGAACAGCCCATCGCCGCCCTTGGCCGCGCCCTGATCGAGCTGGGCGAGGCGCAAACCGGAGTCGAAGCATGCCTTGATACGCTCGATTTCAATCCCTCCGATCTG
Source organism: Ruegeria jejuensis (assembly GCF_041537905.1). Classification (NCBI taxonomy): domain Bacteria; kingdom Pseudomonadati; phylum Pseudomonadota; class Alphaproteobacteria; order Rhodobacterales; family Roseobacteraceae; genus Ruegeria; species Ruegeria jejuensis. The sequence goes on from NZ_JBGRUO010000017.1 coordinate 101,273, forward strand.
GAGCAGGCCGAAGAACGCCTGTTCGCCATCCGCGCTTTGGCGCGCAAACATGGCGTTGCCAGCGACGAGTTGGGCACATTCGCCGACGGGCTGCGTAAAAAGCTCACCGCACTGGATGCAGGCGACGCCGATCTGCAGACTCGCGAGGAGGCGCTGAGAGCGGCGCAAACCGCCTATGACACCGCAGCAAGCACCTTGAGCGAGGCGCGCAAGGCGGCAGCGGCGCAGCTGGATGCGGCGGTGATGGCCGAGCTTGCCCCGCTCAAGATGGAACGCGCGGTCTTTGCCACCCAAGTCATGGATGGCGAACCGGGACCCGAGGGGCGCAACAGCGTGGCCTTTACCGTCGCCACCAATCTCGGCGCACCCGCCGGTCCGCTCAACAAGATCGCCTCGGGCGGGGAACTCAGCCGCTTTCTGCTGGCGCTCAAGGTCTGCCTGAGCGGGGATGGCGGCGACCGCACCATGATCTTTGACGAGATCGACCGGGGTGTCGGTGGCGCCACTGCAGATGCGGTGGGGCGCAGGCTGGCCGCGCTGGCGGGAGAGGGCCAGGTGCTGGTGGTAACCCATTCACCGCAGGTGGCTGCGCAAGGCGCGCATCACTGGCGGGTGCAGAAACAGGTTGAGGGCGGCGCGACGCTGTCCACCGTTATCCCGCTCGGCCCCGATGACAGGGTGGACGAGATCGCGCGCATGGTTGCGGGTGACACGATCACCGATGCGGCCCGCGCCGCGGCACGGGCGTTGCTGGAGGCCTGATCGCGCAACACTGGCGCATTAATCCCGGCCCGCACGGCAATCACGCTTTTCTGTTTGATCCGCGCTGCTTACCATGAGCCAAGCGAAATTTCTGATCCCCAATGGCCCAATCCACCCGCACCCTGATCCTTGAACAGCTAAAATCGGCCAGGACGGCAATCGCCGGTGGCTGGGAGGTGCTGCGTCAACGCGGGCCAAGCCAGGTGCAGTTCTGGTTCATCGCCCTGCTGATCGGCATTGCCGCAGGCTTCGCGGCTTTGGGCTTTCGCATGGCGATCACCGAGCTGCAATCCTTCATCTACGGCGCGGATGACAGGCTGCGCCTGCACAGCTTTGCAGCGGGCCTGCCATGGTACATGTTGCTGCTGATTCCGACACTTGGCGGTCTGCTGGTGGGGCTGATCTTTTACTGGTTCACCGATGATGGCCGCGTCCGCTCGGTCGCGGATGTGATCGAGGGGGCCGCCCTGAATGACGGGCGGGTTGAGACGCGGGCAGGGATTGCCTCGATGTTCGCCTCGCTTATCACGCTCAGCTCTGGTGGCTCCAGCGGGCGGGAAGGGCCGGTTGTCCATATGGCGGGCGTCATCTCGACCTGGGTCAGCAACCGGATGGATGCCGATGGCATCACCGGGCGCGATCTGCTGGGCTGTGCCGTGGCCGCTGCGGTTTCGGCCAGTTTCAACGCGCCCATCGCGGGCGCGCTGTTTGCATTGGAGGTGGTGCTGCGGCATTTCGCGGTGCATGCCTTTGCCCCCATCGTCATCGCCTCGATCGCGGGCACGGTGATCAATCGGCTGGCCTATGGCGATGTGACCGAGTTCCTGCTGAAAACCCCCGGTTCGCTGCAATTCTATGTCGAGCTGCCCGCCTTTCTGATCCTTGGTCTTGTCTGTGGCATGGTCGCGCTACTGGTCATGCGCTCGATCTTTCTGGCAGAAGATGTGGGCAGCCATATCCAGGCGAGGCTGCATCTGCCGCCCTGGCTGCGGCCGGCTGTCTCAGGCGCAATGCTGGGTGGGATCGCGATCTGGTTTCCGCATATCATCGGTGTCGGATATGAGACCACCTTGCGCGCACTCAGCGGCGATCTGGTGCTGAGTACAGCGGTGATCTTCGTGATCGTCAAGACGGCGGCGCTGGCCATCACCATGGGCGGGCGCATGGGCGGCGGGGTGTTCTCGCCCGCTCTGATGATCGGGGCGCTGACCGGGCTGGCCTTCGGCTTGATCGCCACCGGGCTGCTGCCCAGCGTGTCGGGTACGCATACGCTTTATGCCTTTGCCGGGATGGGCGCGGTGGCCGCAGCGGTGCTGGGCGCGCCGATCTCGACCACGCTCATCGTGTTCGAGCTGACCGGCGATTGGCAGATCGGTCTGGCGGTTATGGCCTCGGTCTCGACCTCGACCGCGCTGGCCTCGCGGCTGGTGGACCGGTCCTTCTTCCTGACACAGCTGGAGCGGCGCGATATTCACCTTGCTGCCGGGCCGCAGGCCTATCTGCTTGCGATGATGCGGGCAGGGGCCGTCATGCGCCCGCTGGGTGATCCCAACGGGCCTTCGCCTGAGGATTGCCAGTCCCTGCTAGACAAGGGACTGTGCATCCACGCCCGCTCGACCCTGGAAGCGGCGATGCCGATCTTCGAGCGCGACGATCTGGCCTGGATACCGGTCGTCACCACCGAGGACGAGGCGGAAACCCCGGTCGGCGCGCTTTATCATATCGATGCGCTCAAGGCCTATAACCGCGCCCTGGCAGCCACCGCCGCCGAGGAGCATTCCTGATGCGCAGAGCACCGAAGACCTGCCCTCTGGCCTGCATCGATTGAGCCATGAGGCGAGAGAGCCCGCTCCGTCGCATGGAACGCAGCAAGGTCCGAGTTGAAACTCATCCGCAACCCACCGGCGAAGCCGCCTCGAGTCAAGCCAGCTTGCAGTTCAGCTCTACATTCTTACCCATTCATCCTTCGCAAGGTGCGGCGATCAATCGCTGCACGCAGACGTGTTTGACGTTCCCGCGTGAGCGGCCAGGACAACATGATGGGACAGACCAGAATGAAGGCGATGCCGGGCAGGAACCCGAATACCCACAAGAGCGCACTTGGATTAAAGACTTCACCGTCCACGACCTGATAGCCCAGCAACGCGGGCAAATTCGTCGCAACCAGAACACCGCCTGCGATGGCGCCTTTGATAACCATGCCCCACAAAGCAAAATAGATGCCGGTTTTTGTCTCGCCTGTGCGCGCGGTGTCGATGTCGATCACATCAGCTGCAATCCCGTTAAAGAAGACAACGAAAGAGCCGACGCATACTGCTTTGACAAGGGACAGCGCACAAAAGACGATCAGCGAGCTGCTTGCGACAAATGGGATCAACAGGCTGACCACGCCACCAACAAGCGCTGCAATCGCAATGGCCTGATGCTTGGAATAGCGCTTGGAAAACAACAGCCAGCTAGGCGTCGCAAGCACCATCACGATCAGCTCGGCCAGCATGAGTACCGGGAATATGTCTTTGTCGTCATAGACCTGCTCAAGAATGAGCGCCTTGAGCGCGGATGATCCAAACTCGGCTGCCAGGACAAGAAACGAGGCCATGATCAACAGCCTAAACGCCCCATTCTTGAAGATGTGCTTGGCCGTTTTCGACCAGGAAGAAACCCGCGCTTCTTCCTCCTGAATCTCTGGTTCACGCAAAATCGAGAAGGTGATGGCAAACAGTATCGGTGTCGAGACGACAGCGATTAACGCCAGCGCATACATCTGATCGCCCAACTCACCGCTGCCTTGCAGTGCTATGTAGACGGCGGCGCAAAGCCCGATTGCCGTTCCCGCAAGTCCAAGCGCTTCTCGCCAACCCGCAAGTTCGGCCCTCTCGTCGTAGCGTGGCGAAAGCTCGGCCCCGAAGGCTTTGAAGGGCAGGTCAACAAGCGTAAAACTGAAATACAGCAATGCTGACCAGACAAAGACGTACCAGATACCGACCTGCTCGGCAGGTACGAACAACATCCATACGGAAATGCACAACAAGGGCAGACCAATCAGCGAGACGGGCTTGCGGCGGCCGATTGGCGTTCTCAGCCGATCCGATGCCCAACCCACAGCCGGGTCCGTGAACACGTCCGTTATCCGCGTCAATGCGAGTATCAGCCCGATTGCTCCGATATCCAGGCCGCGTTCAGATGCGTAAAAAGCAGGCACAAACGCCACGACCGGCAATGAGGCGATGGAATAGCCAAGATAGGGGAGCCCATAGACGGCACGTTGCCAACGCTTAAGCGCCGGTTCTGGTGTGTTTGTGTCGTTCATAAAATGCTTCTTTTGTTCGCTCTAGCAACCAATGATCAGAAATGTGTTTCATGTTGCCCGCCATCAAACAACCCAAAAAAGAGAAACGTCGCGGCACAAGAACCCTAATATCTAAGCGTCGTTAAGCGGGTGAATGCGTCCAGTGGCAAGTATCATCGTGAATCCTGATGGGGTTACGTGATGTTGCTTTGTCCTACTTACGCTACCGATTTCTATCTATCCAATAGCACATGATCGGCTGGTCCGGCTGCGGCGGCCAGGCGTTTCGGGCGGGTGATGTGCCTTCTCTCGTCGTCCAAGTTACAGAATCACACCCGTTTTGGCGCATCGGGCGCAGGCCTAAGCATTTGATTTCGCAACCGGCGAGCGATCGCCTACATCATTGCTTTGCCCATGCTTCAAGCAAGGGCAGCCGCGCTTGTGAGAGGTTGGGATCGACTTCGACTTTGCCTTGTGGGGTGTTAGGGGCGTAGCGCCTCGTCAGGCGTTCTTCCATGTGGCAGGAAACACCAGATCATCAGCCCTCAGATCTGTTCGATCTTGACGGAATCGCTCAGCACAAAGGCAAGATGCTCGCGGATTTCAGCGACCGCGTCGATCGGGTTCTCATAGCTCCAGACCGCGTTTTCGGTCACGGAAGAGCGGTTCACGATCGAAAAATAGGTGGCATCGCCCTTGCCCGGGCAATGGGTCTGCTTGTCGGAAGGGTCAAGAAAGGCCATCGCGATGTCCTCGCGCGGGAAATAGATCACCGGCGCCAGGTCGCCTTCGCTCAACTCCAGCGCATTCACCGATTCACCCAGGATTGCCCCGCCCGAGCGGACGGTCCACCTGCCGGGTGCCTTGCGGATCGTGATCGGTCCAGCCATGTTCTCTTCCTTCTATCGCGTCTTGTGTTTCAGTTTGTGCAGGATTCCAACATCCCCTTGCGGGGCCGTTTTCGTCTGACATAGCGTGTTGGCGTGACACGCTGCATCTGGTCGCACGCAGCATGTGCCCCTGCAGCGCGCAGATGACACCTGAAATGTGACAGGCAGATGTCAGAGCGGGCGGGTTGCCGCATCCAACCACATGCGGGCGGCGCTGCCTAGTCTTGGGCCAATCTTTGTCGCCACGTCGCTGTGATAAGCGTTGAGCCAGGCGATTTCTTCAGCGGTCATCATCGCGGGCAGGATCAACCGCCGGTCGATGGGCACGTATGTCAGCGTGCGCCAGCACAGCATCGCGCGTTCCGCGTCGCAGCCGGGCAGGGGGGCGGCCTCTTCGACCACCACCAAATTCTCGATGCGGATGCCGAAGGCGCTTTCGCGGTAGTAGCCCGGTTCATTGGACAGGATCATGCCCGGCTCGAACGGCACATGGCTGGTGCGCGCCAGTCGTTGCGGCCCTTCATGCACACTCAGATAGGCGCCCACACCATGGCCGACCCCGTGGTTGAAATCCTGCCCCGCCGCCCAGAGCGGCTGGCGCGCGATGCATTCGATGTCCCGCCCGGCCAGACCCACCGGCCAGCGCAGCATCGACATCGCGATCATGCCGCGCAGCACGCGGGTGAAACAGGCCTTTTCCTCGTCTCCGACGTCGCCAATGGCAATCGTGCGGGTGATGTCGGTGGTGCCGTCCAGATATTGCCCGCCGCTGTCCAGCACCAGAAGATGGCCGTTGTCCAGCCGACTGTCGGTCTCTTCCGTCACCCGGTAATGCATGATCGCGCCGTTGGGGCCGGTGCCTGCGATGGTGTCAAAGCTTATATCGCGCAGCGCGTTATCCTTGCGCCGTTCCGCCTCAAGCCGGGTCACTACCTGCGTTTCGGTGACCGTTCCGGGGTCTTGATCGTCGAGCCAAGCGAGCAATTCCACCACCGCCGCCCCATCGCGCAGATGCGCCTCGGCGCTGCCCTTGATCTCGGCGGCATTCTTGCGCGCCTTGGGCAGGGCACAGGGATCGCCGCCATCGGTCAGATTGTCGCCCAGCCGGTCCGCCACAATCTGCGGCACGGTGCTCATGTCAACGCTGACGGCGCCCTCCAGGGCGGCCACCGCGTCCAGAAACCCCTCGGGCTCATGCTGGGTGACGTGGCCCCCCAGATGGTCCCGCACGTCGTCCAGCTTGGCAGCCGCCATGAACAGATCAACCCGCGCATCGTCATGCAGGATTGCAAAGCCATGCGCCACCGGGTTGCGCGGGATGTCCGAGCCGCGAATGTTCAGCAGCCACATGATCGAGTCGGGCAGGGTGATCACCGCCGCTTTGTGCCCCTTGTCGCGCAGGCCCTCAGCCAGCCGCGCGCATTTGCTGTCCGCACTTTCGCCCGCAAATTCCAGCGCGTGCGGCTTGACCGGCTGCATCGGCGGCGCGGGCTGATCCGGCCAGACCCGGTCCACCAGATTGTCGCTGCGCACCAGTTCGACCCCCGATCCCTCCAGATCCTTCTGCGCCCGCTTGATCTGCCCGGCGGCATGCAGCCAGGGATCGAAGCCGACCTTGCCGCCATTGGGCAGATGCTCTTTCAACCAATCGGCCAGACCCACATCCGGCCAGGGCACCGGGGTGAAATCCTCCGCCACCTGCGCCTTGACTTGGGTGCGATAGCGCCCGTCGACAAAGACCCCTGCGATGTGCGCAAGGACAACGCAAAACCCCGCCGAGCCGGTGAAACCCGTCAACCAGGCCAGCCGGTCGTCGCGCGGGGCGACATATTCGCCCTGATGGGCATCAGCGCGCGGGATCAGGAACCCGTCCAGCCCGGCGCCGCCCAATTCACCACGCAGAGCTGTCAGACGCGGCGGGCCTTGTTCTGGCCGGGCGGTGACTTCGAAATTCTGGAACATCTGCGCCTCGCTCTTGTGACTGTGGCCCGAAGGTGAGCGTCGCGGCCAAAAATGTCCAGCCCGCCCGGCGCATCTTGGCAAGCTCTGGCTGTCCGGTATCATGGCACCATGAGGATATGTATTTTGCTTGCGGTCCCGCTGTTGGCGACACCGCTTCTCGCTCAGGAAGAACCTGGAGAATTGCCGCTGGATCAGCGCGCGCAGCTTCTGTCCGCCGAGGCCGTATTGAAGGACATGCAGGACCCCAATCGCCCGGGCGAGGCCGAAATCTCGCCGCTCTACCCCGTCAAGGGCGGCTACAAGATGTGCGCGACCACGGATGCATATAACTCGTCAGGCACCTATATCGGCCGCGACTATTGGGAGGTCACGCTGGACGCAGACGGGCAAGAGGTCGTCAGCACCCGAGACGTCACCGGCCTTAACTCGCCATGCTATGGGGCCGAATACAAGCCGTTCGAACAACTGATCGAAGGCGCCAAGTAACAAGCGTCGCGCAACAAGGCCGCCCGAACGGGCCCGATCAGCTCGCCCGTTTGATCCCCATCACCCGCGCGCGGGCGCGCGGGTCGCTGTCGAACAGGGCTGCGAGCTGTTCGGTCATCGCACCGGCGAGTTGCTCCACATCGGTGATTGTCACTGCGCGGTCATAATAGCGTGTCACGTCATGGCCGATGCCGATCGCCAGCAACTCCACCTGTTTGCGTTTCTCGACCATTGCGATCACGTCGCGCAGGTGTTTCTCAAGATAATTTGCCGGATTCACGCTGAGGGTGGAATCGTCCACCGGCGCGCCGTCCGAGATCACCATCAGGATCTTGCGGGCCTCGTGGCGCGCCACCATCCGCCGATGCGCCCATTCCAGCGCTTCGCCGTCGATGTTTTCCTTCAGCAGCCCCTCTTTCATCATCAGCCCAAGATTGGGCCGCGTCCGCCGCCAGGGCGCATCCGCTGACTTGTAGATGATGTGACGCAGGTCGTTCAGCCGCCCGGGCTGTTGCGGGCGGCCATCATTCAGCCACGCCTCGCGCGCTTGCCCGCCCTTCCATGCCCGCGTGGTAAAGCCGAGGATTTCCACCTTCACATTGCAGCGTTCCAGCGTGCGGGCCAGAACATCGGCGCAGATCGCCGCAATGGAAATCGGGCGACCCCGCATCGAGCCGGAATTGTCCAGCAGCAGGGTCACAACCGTGTCGCGGAATTCGGTATCCTTCTCGACCTTGAAGCTCAGCGGCGTGGTCGGGTTGGCGACAACCCGCGCCAGACGGCCCGCATCCAGAATGCCCTCTTCGCGGTCGAACTCCCAGCTGCGGTTCTGTTGTGCCTGCAAGCGACGCTGCAGCTTGTTGGCCAGACGCGAGACCGCGCCCTTCAGCGGCTCAAGCTGCTGGTCCAGATAAGCACGCAGCCGTTCCAGTTCGACCGGTTCGGCCAGATCTTCGGCGGCGATCTCTTCGTCGTGATCGGGCAGGTAGACCTTGTAGTCGGGGTCCGCCTCAGACACCGGGGGCGGGGCGGGTGGCTCCAGCGGAGCCTCTCCCTCCGGCATTTCGGTATCTTCGCCCATCTCGTCCTCGGCCATCTCATCCATCGAGACCTGGGCCTGAGACTGATCCTGCTGTTCTTCCTGCGTCTGTTCGGGGTTGGCGTCGGCGTCCTGTTCGTCCTGATCATCCTGACCGGTGCTGTCAGGGTCGGGCTGTTCGTCGGCGTCGTCCTCGGCCTGATCCTCCTGATCGTCATCCAGATCGTCGGGGTCATCGCCCAACTGGTCGCCATAACCCAGATCCTCGATCACCTGCCGGGCGAATTTTGCAAAAGCCGCCTGATCGGACAGCATGTCCTGCAGGTTCTCAAGCGTGCCACCGGCCTGTTCCTCGATGAAGCCGCGCCACAGGTTCATGACATTCTCGGCCGCCTGCGGCAGGTCACGCCCGGTGGCCAGATGCCGGATCAGATAGCCCGCCGCCACCGGCAGGGGCGCCTCGGAGGGCTGTCTGCACTGATCGTAACCGCGCCGGATCGCTTCATGAGTGATCTTGACGTCGATATTGCTGGCTGTACCCGGCATATCGCGCGCGCCCATCGCCTCGCAGCGTGCGGTTTCCATCGCCTCATAAAGGTCGCGCGCCATGTCGCCCGGCGGGGCGTAGCGGTTATGGGTCGCCTCGTCGTGATATTTGCGTTGCAGCGCCAGCGCATCCGCCGTGCCGCGCGCCAGCAGAACCTCTTCCCGCGTCATCCGGCGGCTGACCTGTGGCAGGCGCATGGAATCGCCGGTCACGCCCGAGGGATCGACCGAGTAGCTGACGCTCAGCTCGGGATCGTCGGCCATCACCTTGGTGGCCTCGGCCAGGGCCTTCTTGAACGGATCGGCGGGGTTGTCGTTGGGTTTGCTCATGGCGGTGCGGCCCGAATTGGTTTCAGGCCCGCAACCTAGAGCCAAGCGCGCGCAATGACCAGTGGGTGCCGTGCCGTTCCAGGCAAAATCGACCGCTCAGAGCAGCACCGCGCGACAGCTGGAAATCCGCTGCCACATCGCCTCGCGGGCCAGTTTGGCGCGGCGCGGGTCAAAACTGTGATCGACATCTGCCAGCAGCGCCGCGATCTCGACCCAGCCCTGGCTGCGCCAGTGTCGCGGCTGGGTTTCTGGCACCCCCTCGGACAGCGCCATCGGCAGCACGGCGTCCAGCAAGGTCTGGAATTCGTCCCTGAGCCGCGCGCTGTCCTGCGCTCCGGCCTCACTCAGGGTTTGCTGTCGCATCGCCAAGGCGTCCAGCCGCCCCGAACAGGTCGCAAAAAGCTCGGCTCTTTCATAGGCGCGGACTGGCAGCGATGATGCTGACGCAGATGAAAACAGCATCGCCACGGCGCCCAATATGGGGATCACTCTTGCTGTCATGCGACAAGTCTATGCCAGCACAGCTTTCAATCAACCTAATCCCCATATTGGATGTGCGGGGACGTCAGGATGCGAGCAAAATCGCGCATATGCGCGCGTTCACGCCGCGCATTTATGCGAAAAGCGAGGAAACCAGCGGTCACATCCACTCAGAGCGCCCGCTCTCCGGCGGCCAGACCGGCCAGCACATCCACATGCACGTCCAGCGCATCGATCACCGGATAGCCCAGCGCCTGCTCGTCAAAGGCGAGGTTCAGGTCGGTCCCGGCCAACACCACGGCATCGGCACCACGATCCTCGATCAGTCGTCGCCCAGCGTCGAGAAACAGCGCGCGTTGCGCTTGCGTGCACCTGCCTGCAACCGCCATATCCAGGTAGCTTTGCCCCAGCAGATCGACCTCATCTTCGAGGGCCACCGCGCGGGTCCGGGCCAACTGCCCGTAGAGCTTGGTTCTCATCACCACCCGCGTCCCCAAAAGCCCCACTGTACCCAGCCCCTGCGACGCGAAATAGTCATCGAGCGGCTCCACCGCCGAGATCAGCGGCAGCGAAGACAGTGCTTTTGTCTCGGCAAAACAGAAATGCCCACCCAACGAGGTGATCGCGGCACACTCCGCACCCGCCGCCCTCAACCGGTCGATCAAAGGCGCAAAGACCCGTGCCTGTTCCTCGCGCCGGTCGTTGGTGTTGTTGGCAATCAGCGTGCTGGTTTCTGCCTGCACGATGGTCAGGTCAAGCGGCTTGCCTCGCGCCGCCATCGCTGCGGCCAGTTTCTGGTAATAGGCCACCGTGGCCGCGACGCCGATTCCACCGATCAAACCAATATGCACAATCGCCTCCCTGCATCATTTTGCAAAAGACGCACGGGCTGGCGTGGCAAGTCAAATCAGGTCTTGTGATGCGCGCCATTCCCGAAGGCGATCGACTCTCGGCCGCGCCCTTGGGAGCCTCTCGGCGTCGACGTTCTTACCCCAAGCTCGCGCTTGCGGCACTTTCAGGCAGTTCCTCGTCAAAGCAACGCTGGTAGAATTCGGCGACGGTCTGGCGCTCCAGCTCGTCGCATTTGTTCAGGAAGGACAGGCGGAACGCATAGCCTACATCGCGGAAAATCTCGGCATTCTGCGCCCAGTTGATCACCGTCCGTGGGCTCATCACCGTGGACAGGTCGCCATTCATGAAGGCGGTCCGGGTCAGGTCGGCCACGGTCACCATCTGGCTGACGATCTTGCGGCCCTTCTCGGTGTTGTAATGCGGGGCTTTCGACAGAACGATCATCGTTTCGGCGTCATGGCTGAGATAGTTCAGAGTCGCCACCAGCGACCAGCGGTCCATCTGTGCCTGGTTGATCTGTTGGGTGCCGTGATAAAGCCCCGTCGTGTCGCCCAGACCCACCGTGTTGGCGGTGGCGAACAGGCGGAAATTGGGGTGCGGCGTGATGATCTCGTTCTGGTCCAGCAGGGTCAGCTTGCCGTCATGCTCCAGCACCCGCTGGATCACGAACATCACATCGGCGCGCCCCGCGTCATATTCGTCGAAGACGATGGCGACGGGATTGCGCAGTGCCCAGGGCAGGATGCCTTCGTGAAACTCGGTCACCTGTTTGCCGTCGCGCAGCTTGATCGCGTCCTTGCCGATCAGGTCGATCCGGCTGATATGGCTGTCGAGGTTCACGCGCACGGCAGGCCAGTTCAGACGCGCGGCGACCTGTTCGATATGGGTCGATTTGCCGGTGCCGTGATAGCCTTGGATCATCACCCGGCGGTTATGGGCAAAGCCTGCGAGGATCGCCAGCGTGGTGTCGGGGTCGAATTTGTAGGTCGGGTCTATCACCGGCACCCGATCGCTGCGCTCGGCAAAGCCCTTGACGATCATCGGCGTGTCGATGCCGAACACCTCACGGACCGAGATTTCCTCGGTCGGTCTTGCGTTGATGTCGATTGCGCCGTCAGCCATGCCCGTGGTCCTTATCCTCTGCCCCGCTCCGGGGTCCGAACCCGCCTGTCGTGCAACATAATGCGGGCAAGGGCAAGGGGCCGTGGCGGTCAATTTCCGCCGCTGCCGGATTCAACCGGCGCGATTGGCTGAAACGCCCCCCTCCGCAAAGGTCAGGGCGCGCGCGGTGTCTCCTGTGGTTGCAGGCGGCCCTGCAGAAAGGCCTCCATCCTGTGCAGGGCGGACAGCACCGCATCAAAGGAATATCCGAACAGGAAACAGGCCAGGAAGATCAGCGTCGGGTTGCTCTGCTCATTGATCGAAAACACATTGGCCGGGATGAACAGCATCGACAAGGTCATCGCCGCAAAGGCACCGAACAGGATACGCAGGAAGGCGCGCGCAGGTGCTAATTCGGACAGGGCAGGGGTCAGAACACGCACCAGACAGAACAAAGCGGCTCCAAGTGCGCCGTATATTACTGGTAGAAAGAAACGATTGGCCAATGGGATTTTTGCCTTCAAACTTTCAGCAGTTCCTGTCAGTGCGACTCGAGTTATCGCAGGACCTGAGGGATTCGAAGCGATATTGCGCCCGGTCATCATAGATATTTCCCGCACGGCCTCTAAAAAGGCATCGTGCCGTGCGAAAGCGATGTCGAGTTGGCGTGCATTTTCGGGTTTGACCTGAGCCCCAAGTTTCCTCCATCTGTCTGAGAGTCCTTGGGGTTTGGTTGATGTCCTTACGCGGCCAGTTTGTCCATGTTTGTTTTCTCAGCAAATTCTCTCGGCGTCAGATTTCCGAGCGCCGAATGTGGTCTGTTGGT